>DQGU01000054.1 GCA_003524565.1 Rhodospirillaceae bacterium | reverse complement strand
GAGCTTCGGCGCGGATTACCTGATTCCGAAACCTTTCGATACCCGTCTGATCCTCGAGCTGCCGCCCGCCGTCGCAAAAGCCGCGATGGACAGCGGCGTCGCCACGCGCCCCATCGAAGATTTCGACGCGTACCGCGCTTCGCTGGAAAAATACGTTTTCAAATCCGGCCAGCTGATGCGCCCGATTTTCGAGCGCGCCTCGAGCAGCCGCAAGCGCATCGCCTTCGCCGAAGGCGAAGAAACCCGCGTACTGCACGCGGCGCAAACCATCGTCGATGACGAAATCGGCTATCCCATCCTTATCGGCCGCGAAGAAGTTATCACCACGCGCATAAAGCGCATGGGACTGCGCATGAAAAAAGGCGTGCATTTCGACCTCGTCAATCCGGAATCGGACAGCCGCTATAACGATTATTGGCAGACCTATCACCACATCATGCAGCGCAAGGGCGTCACGCCCGCGCTGGCCAAACAGGTTGTGCGCACGCGCACCAGCGCCATTGCCGCCTTGATGGTTGAAAAAGGCGATGCAGACGCGCTGATTTGCGGCACCATCGGCCGTTATGACCGCCACTTGCGTCATATCACCGACATCATCGGGCATGGCCATGCCTGCCCGACGGAAACCTACGCCGCGATGAACGTGATGATTTTGTCCAAAGGCACCTATTTCCTTTGCGACGCCTACGTCAATCCCGACCCGACGGCAGAGCAAATTTGCGACATGACCATCATGGCCGCCGCCGAGGTCCGCCGTTTTGGCATGGAGCCGAAAATCGCGCTGCTGTCCCATTCCGATTTCGGCAGCATCGACCGTGCCAGCACGGTTAAAATGCGCCGCGCCGTGGAGCTTATCCGCGACCGCGCGCCGGAACTGGAGGTGGAGGGCGAAATGACCGCCGCCGCCGCCCTTTCCGAAGAAGTGCGCCAGATGATGTTCCCCAATTCGAAGCTGAAGGGGGAAGCGAACCTTCTGATTATGCCGAACATCGATGCGGCCAACATCACCTTCCACATCATGCGGGCGCTGGGCGACGGTATCACCGTGGGCCCACTGCTTTTGGGCGCGGCGAAGCCTGTGCACATCATGGTGCCTTCGGTCACGTCGCGCGGTATTGTGAACGCCGCCGCTTATGCTTCGGTCTGCGCGCAACTGCTGGAGCGTGAGCAAGCGCCTGCGCCCCTGCAAGCACCGGCGCACAAAACGAAACCGGCCGCCAAGCCCGCGAAGAAAACAGCGTCCAAATCCGCCGCGAAAAAAGCGACGGCAGCTGCAAAAAGCGCGAAGGACGGCAAAAAAGCCCCCAAAGGCAAACCCGCCACGAAAAACGCAAAGCGCAAACGCGCCTGAATCCGGCCTGAATCGAATATCGAGGGCAGATGGAGCATAAAGACGACGAGCTGACGACGGAAAACGAAAACGTCGAAACCTACGCCGCAGAAATCGCGGCGGAGGAACAGCTTGGCCTGTCCGATGATTTCATCCGCGATGTTGCCCTGCTTTTGGAAGACGACCTGACGGCCGACATCCGCGAAAAATGCGCCGGACTGACACCGCCCGACGCGGCGGAGCTTCTGACCAAGGTCGGGCCGCTGCGTCACCGCCTCGTCGATATTCTTGAAGACGATTTGGCGCCGGAGAGCTTTTCGTACCTCAGCTACGAAATCCTGAACGACCTTCTGGGCAATATGTCGGGGCCGCATATTGCCGCGATTGTGAATGAGCTGGAATCCGACGACGCCATTCACATGATTGACGAGCTGGACGAAACCCGCCGCAGCGAGATTATGCGCCACCTGTCGCGCCGCGTGCGTGCGGTGGTCGAGGAAGGCTTGAACTTCCCCGAAGAATCAGCAGGCCGCCTGATGCAGCGCGAATTTGTCGCCATTCCGCAGTTCTGGACGGTCGGCAAAACCGCGGATTATCTGCGCGCCGCGTCTGAATCGCTGCCCGATAAATTCTATGACATTTTCATCGTTGACCCGATGCACAAATATATCGGCTCTGTCACGCTCAGCGATGTTCTTTGCACGCAGCGCAGCGTGAAAATGGAATCCATCGTCGATGAAAACCGCGCCAAAGTCCCCATCACCATGGACCAGGAACAAGTCGCGCAAATTTTCCGCCGCAAAGACCTTTTGTCCGCGCCCGTGGTTGATGACGACGGCAGACTGGTCGGTGTTATCACCGTCGATGACATCGTTGACGTTATCGACGCGGAGGCGGAGGAAGACCTGCTGAGCATGGGTGGTGTGAGCGATTCAGATATTTACAGCTCCACCCTGACCACCGTGCGCTCGCGCTCCACATGGCTGTTGGTCAATCTTTTTACCGCCTTCATCGCCGCCTGCGTCATCAGCCTTTTCGAAGGCTCGATTGAAAAAATCGTCGCGCTCGCCGTTTTGATGCCCATCGTCGCGTCCATGGGCGGCAATGCGGGCACGCAAACATTGACCGTTGCCGTGCGGGCGCTCGCAACCAAAGAGCTTTCGTCCGCCAACGCCTGGCGCGTGATTGGCAAGGAATCGCTGGTCGGCATGCTCAACGGTATTTTTTTCGCGCTGCTGCTCGGCACGGCCGTCTGGTGGTGGTTTCAGGATTTGAAACTGGGGCTGGTGATTGCCTCCGCCCTTGTTATCAACCTTCTGGTCGCCGGTTTTTTTGGCGCCTTCGTGCCTGTGACCCTGACGCGCATGAATATTGACCCTGCCCCCGCCGCGGGAATCTTCCTCACCATGATGACCGACGTTATCGGCTTTTTAGCCTTCTTGGGGCTGGCTACGATTTTCCTGCTATAGGCGAATCTGCCTGCGCGACAGGCGTTTTTGCGCAGTGCCGCAAAATTCTCTGGACATAATACAGCCCGGTGCTAGGCTTATAGGGTTTTTGAAAGAAGCCGATTATAGCCATGCCCCAGCTCCGCCAGCACGCCAGCGAATCATTCGCCGCCAAACCCGCGCCAAAACCCGCGGGCAGGGGTGTCGGCGGCCTGCGCAAAAGCGAACTGGCTGCCGCCTGCGAGGCGGTACTGGAAGCCTGCGATTGCGGCGATGCGCAGGCACTGCAAAGCGCGCTGGAAGCGCACATCACCTTGCTGCCGCATATCGTCAATGCCCGCGATGACAGCGGCTGGACAGCGCTGCATGTCGCCGTCAGCTGGTGCGCGGAGGATTGCATTTCGCTACTGCTGAAGCGCGGCGCCGACCCCGAGCTTACCAACAATCAGGGGCAAAACGCGCGCGACCTTGCTTTCCAGCTGGGTTATGACAGCATTGCCGTGCATATCGTGACCGTTGCGGGTGCGGCGGAGATGGCGGCGCGCGACGCGCAAAAAGCCCAGCTGCGCGCCGAAATCGCGGTGATTACCGAGGGGCTGCCCAAAAGCATCACCATCACCTGCTGCCAGATGCGCGCAGGTATTCGCCGCCCGAACTGATTTATTTCATAATATGCGCATTATGCTGCGCTGCTTAACGTCTGCGCAGGGTCGCCAAGCCCTGCGCTTTTCGCTATGCTGAAGACCGTCCAAATACCGGAGTTTCCAGCCATGAAAGCGCAAAGCATGTCTTCTGTCGATGCCCATACCGCCGATAACCTGCACGTCGAAAGCTATGTGCCGAAGGCGCTGGATTATCCGTCGCTGAAATTCGACATGGGCGAAAACGCGGACATGATACGCGAAACCGTGCGCGCCTTCGCGCAGGATAACATCGCCCCCATCGCCGCCGCGGTTGACCGCAGCAACGAATTCCCCAACGGCCTCTGGCCGGAATTCGGCAAGCTCGGCCTTCTCGGCATCACGGTCGAAGAAGAATACGGCGGCTCCGGCCTTGGCTATTGCGAGCATATTATCGCGATGGAAGAAATTTCGCGCGCATCGGCCTCTATCGGGCTGTCGTATGGCGCGTTTTCGAACCTGTGCGTCAACCAGATACGCCTGAACGGCAGCATCGAGCAGAAAAAGAAATACCTGCCCGACCTTTGCGCCGGCCGCACCATCGGCGCACTGGCCATGAGCGAGCCGGGCGCCGGCTCCGACGTTGTTTCCATGAAACTGCGTGCGGATAAAAAGGGCGACCGCTATGTGCTGAACGGCAACAAGATGTGGATTACCAACGGCCCGGATGCCGATACCCTTGTCGTTTATGCCAAGACCGACCCCGCCGCAGGGGCGAAGGGTATGACCGCCTTTATCATCGAAAAGACGTTCAAAGGTTTTTCAACGGCGCAAAAACTGGACAAGCTGGGCATGCGCGGTTCGAACACCTGCGAGCTGGTATTCGAAGATTGCGAAGTGCCCGAAGAAAACATCCTCGGCATGACGGGCAAGGGCGTGAACGTGCTGATGAGCGGGCTTGATTACGAACGCGCCGTCTTGGCCGCGGGGCCCATCGGCATCATGCAGGCCTGCATGGATATTGTGCTGCCCTATGTGCATGAGCGCAAACAGTTCGGCCAGAGCATCGGTGAATTCCAGCTGATGCAGGGCAAAATCGCCGATATGTACGTCGCGCTGAATACCGCGCGCGCCTATGTCTATGCCGTCGGCAAGGCCTGTGACCGCAAGGAAATCACGCGCAAGGACGCGGCAGGGGCCATTTTGTACGCCGCTGAAAAAGCAACCTGGATGGCGCTGGAAGCTATTCAATGCCTCGGCGGTAACGGATATATCAACGATTATCCGACGGGCCGTTTGCTGCGCGATGCGAAGCTGNNTTCCAGCTGATGCAGGGCAAAATCGCCGATATGTACGTCGCGCTGAATACTGCGCGTGCCTATGTCTATGCCGTCGGCAAGGCCTGCGACCGCAAGGAAATCACACGCAAGGACGCAGCGGGCGCGATTTTGTACGCCGCCGAAAAAGCAACCTGGATGGCGCTTGAAGCCATCCAGTGTCTGGGGGGTAACGGTTATATCAACGATTATCCCACGGGGCGTTTGCTGCGCGATGCGAAGCTGTACGAAATCGGCGCGGGCACGTCAGAAATCCGCCGTATGCTGATTGGCCGCGAGCTTTTCAAAGAAACCGCCTGATACCGCTTCTTTCCAAGCGCGAAGAATAACCTACATCGGCCGCGGCGGGCGGGGCGGGGGGAAGCCCGCAAAGTTCTGCATTTTCCGCGTGGCCACTTTGGCGAAAGCTTTGCGCAAATCGGGCGTGTCGGCTGTGGCCGCTTCGGATACGGCTCGGCGCACGGTGTCGGCTTCGGTTGAATAAACAAGCTCCCGCGGGTCGGTCTGGTAAACCGAAATCAGCGCGGATGCCGCGGCTTCGCGGGTTTTCTGGTATTGCTCTTCGCTCATCTTGCCGATATTGCGCACGGTTTTTTCAACCAGCGCCAAGGCTTCCTGTTCGGCCAGCGGCAGGGTCTTGAAAAACACCCGCGCCATCGCCGTCACCGATGTTTTTTGCATGTAGGACGGGCCGTAAGGCAGCGCCAGCGGGCTTTGGTTATCCAGCTTGCGCAGCTCCCGCTGCTCTTCGACCAGATTGGCAAAATCATCTTTGGTCGCACTGCGGCGGAAAGCGGCGGCATACCCAAGGAAATAGGACGCGGAATAACCCGAAAGCCCCTCCAGCATGATATGCGCGAAAAGCCCGCGGCGGAAAGCATCCCTGTCCTGTTCATAGGTCACGGGCGCCGTTTTGATATACCGCGCCGATACGCGCGCAAGGTCGTCGCCGCGGGTCATGACGCTATTCAGATACGTCGCATCACCGGCAGCGTTTCTGTCGAGCGCGAAAAGCGTTTCGCTGGTAAAAGCATCCGCTTCCTGCATCAGCGAAAGCATGTGCGCGCGGCGGGTGTTTTTAAGCCCCAGAAACACGCCTTTTTTGATGTCGCCTTGCTCTTCCTGCTGTTTCATGTGGCGCAGTTCATGGAAAAGCGTCAGCACCATTTGCGGCAGGTTTCCGGTATTGGCCACCGTCACGCCCACTGTCGCGTCATCAGGCTCTTTGGAAAGGGAGCCGAGAGAGCCCGCTTTTCCTGCCCGCATAAACCTTATCGGCACGCCATATTTTTCGGCGGTATCCAGAAGCGCTTTACCTTCGGGCGTTGTATAAAGCATGTCCATCGTCTGGCGGCGGCGGGTTTCGTCGCGCCCGTGCAGGCGTTCGTGGCAGAACTGGGTAATCGTTTCGCGCATCCGTGCACGCAGGGAAACGCTGTTTTGTGCGGGCGTGCTCATGGTTGCGCCCCCCGTTTTTTACGCGCAGGTTTTGGCGCGTTATTATTCGCGGCATCCGGCATCGCGGCGTAATGTGCAACAGCGCGGTTGAAGCTGTCGAGCGCGCGCTCAAGCCTGAAATTGGTGGTTTCCCACGGGCTTGCGCCCTCGGGCTTTTCACAAACATGACGCATGAAAGCGCGCGGCGTTTTGCCGGCCGTATAATCCGGCACACCGCTTTGCGGCAGAATTTTGGCGTAAGCCGCCGCATGCTGCGCGAAAATCGCCTGCATACTTGCGGTTTTTGCAGATTTGTTTTTTTGCGCAGGCGCGGCGCGTGCAACGGCACGAAAACCGCGCGCAAAGCTGCTTTGCGGTTTTTGCGCATTGTCTTGCAGGCCTTGCATCATCGTGTTTTCCCACACATGCAGGGCGAAATTGTTATAGGTGTTAAGAAGCGCGGTATTTTGCAAAAACGCATCCGCCGCGGCGCGCGTGGCGGCTTGCATGTCACGCGGTTTGCCGCCCTGTTCCCATTTATCGCGGAAGGCTTCGTAGAGCCCTGCACGGTCATAGGGGTCTTTGCCAAAAAGAATGCCGCGCTTCGCCATTTGCGCCGCATGGTTGCTATGCGTATGCATATCATGCTGGTTCACGAAATAAACCGCGAAGGTATCCGCATCCAGCTCGCGCAGGCGCATCAGGTATAGCTGCGCCGCGGGCGAAAAATAATCCAGCGATGTGTTCTTGCCCGCTTCGGTCAGTTTGCGGCCTTGTTCCATCTGCAAGGCGTGGCGCGATTCATGCGCAAAAAAATGCAGCTGCGCATGACGCGGCGCTGTGCTGTCCACAAACAACGTATTGATGCGCGGGTCGAACAAGCCGAAAAGTTTTTGCCCGTCTTCGCCGCCCGGTACTTTTTCCGTGAAAACGATTTTAACGCGCTGACGGCCCAGTTCGCGCAGCAGAGCACGGCCGAGCGGTGTCAGGCGCACCTCCGCCAATACCGCCTTGCGCAGGGCGGCCACTTTGGCGTCTTGTGGCGATGAATCGTTATTTGACATGGCTTTAGCCTAACACGAAGCGGATGAAAAACGGTAAACGGCTCTTTATTTTATGTCAAAATTAAATTTATGTATCTGATTTATATGCATAAATTAAATACTCGCGGTTGCCATCGCCGCCCGTAAGCGGGCTGTCGATGGCGGGGCTGACCTGCCAAAGCGCCGCCGTCATAAACCCCGCAACGTTTTGCACGGCCGCCGCCTGCACCGCGGCGTCTTTGACAATACCCCCCTTGCCGATATCGGCAGGGGATGATTCGAACTGGGGCTTAACAAGCAGCACGGCGCGCGCCGTGGCCGCGAGCAGCGGCAGCACAAAGGGCAGCACCTTGGTCAGGCTGACAAAACTGACATCCGCAACCAGCATATCGGGTACGGAGGGGACAAGCGCGCGGCTTAAATCTTTCGCATGGGTGGATTCAAGATTATGCACGCGGCTATCCATGCGGATTTTTTCGTGCAGCTGGCCTTGCCCAACATCCACCGCATAAATCTCCGCCGCGCCGCGCGTCAGCAGCACATCGCAAAAACCGCCCGTCGATGCACCAAGGTCGAGGCATACCGCACCCGTCACATCCACACCAAAAACATCCAGCGCGTGGGCAAGCTTGACGCCGCCGCGCGACACCCACGGATGCACATCGCCGCTGACGATGATTTCATCTGTATCCGATACTTCGGCGGCCGGTTTGTTTTGCACTTTTTCGCCGACACTGACATGCCCTGCGCGTATCATCGCCTGCGCCCGCGCACGGCTGGGGGCAAGGCCGCGTTCAGTCAAAACCTGATCCAGCCGCTTTTTCATCCCAGCGCCCCCATGGCCAGCACATAACCCGCGCAAAGCACCATGACCACAGGCGCAGGCAGGTTTTTCCACTGCGCCAGCGCGAAACAGACAATAATGAAAACGGCGTCTTCGATACGGTGAATGGCGCCCGTCAGCACAGGGTCAATCAATGTGCCGGCCAGAATGCCCACAACCGCAGCAGACAGGCCGGACAGCGCGCCCAGCAACCGCGGCATGGATAAAATCCGCTGCCAGAAATAATATCCGGCAATGGCCAGCAGCAAGCCCGGCAGGAAAATAAACCCCGTCGCCACAGCCGCCCCCGCCCATGGCGCTGCAGGCAAAAGCGCGTAGCCAAGCGCCGCCGCAATCGAAAACAGCGGCCCCGGCAGGCCTTGGGCAAAGCCGTAGTAAAGCATCATATCCTGACGAAGCGCGGGCAGCGCGTCGTGCAGCAGCGGCAAGACAACATGCCCGCCGCCAAAAACCAGCGCACCGCTGCGGTAGAACACATCGGCGATTGCCGCAACACCTTGCGTACCAAAAACGGCCGAGAAAACCGGCAGCACCAGCAAAAGCAAAATAAAAACCCGAAGCGCCCGCCACGCCGCGCCCGCAGAAACGGCATTTGGCAGCGGCGTTTCGTCTTGCGCCGCGGCTTGCGCGGGGGGACGCCATGCGGTTGCAACGGCGCCTGCCGCCATGACCGCGATTTGCACATAAATGCCGCCCATCAGCGCACACGCTGCCGTGGATGCGACCGCCACAAACCGCCGCGGCAGGTCAGGGCAAAGCCGCCGTGCCATCGACCACACCGCCTGCACCACAATCACCGCGGCCACAAGCTTCATGGCCGAAACCAGCGCAGGCAGGCCGGAGAGCTGCTGCGCATAGAGCGCCACCAGCAACATCAAAATGACAGACGGCAGCGTAAAGCCGATAAAAGAGAAAACGGCGCCCGCCAGCCCCGCACGCAGCCAGCCGACAAGAAAATTCATCTGGCTGCTGGCCGGCCCGGGGAGTAGCTGGCATAGCGCCGTCAGCTGCGCGAACTGCGCCGCCGAAAGCCAGCCGCGGCGCGTGACATAGTTTTTTTCGAAATAGCCGATATGTGCGGCAGGCCCGCCAAAAGACGTCAGCCCGAGAACAAGCGACACCCGCAGGCACTCAAGCGCCCGCGCCATACGCCCCTGCGGCTTTGCATCCGTATCAGGCGGGTTTGACAAGGCCGATATCCGCCGCATCTTTGCCCAGCAACGCCCATGCCTGCGCGGCGATTTGCGGCGCGCTCAGGCCTGCCATGTCGTATTGCTTGGCGGGCGTGTCGTGGTCGATATAGGTATCGGGCAGCACCAGCGTGCGGATTTTAAGGCCGCTGTCCAGCACACCTTCGTCGGCAAGCAAATGCAGCACCATGGCGCCGAAACCGCCGACGCTGCCTTCTTCGACGGTCAGCAGCACGTCATGCGTGCGGGCAAGCTGCAGGATAAGCGCGCGGTCAAGCGGCTTGGCAAAACGCGCATCGGCTACTGTCGGGGCGAGGCCTTTGGAGGCGAGCATATCCGCTGCCTTCAGACATTCACCAAGGCGCGTGCCGTAGCTGAGCAGTGCAACCGTCGCGCCGTCGCGCAGGATGCGGCCGCGGCCGATTTCGAGGGGCTGGCCTTCTTCCGGCATTTCAACACCGATGCCTTCGCCGCGCGGATAGCGCAGGGCAATCGGCCCCGTGTCATGCGCGGCCATGGTGGCAACCATGTGCTTCAAATCCGCTTCGTCCCCGGCCGCCATCAAAACCATATTGGGCAGGCAGGCAAGATAGGCCGTATCGAACGCGCCCGCATGCGTGGCACCGTCCGCGCCCACAAGCCCCGCCCGGTCAAGCGCGAAGCGCACCGGCAGATTTTGCAGCGCGACGTCATGCACCAGCTGGTCATACCCGCGCTGCAAAAACGTCGAATAAATGGCGCAAAAAGGCTTGTATCCCTCGGTCGCAAGTCCGGCGGCGAAGGTCACCGCGTGCTGCTCCGCGATACCCACATCAAAGGTGCGCGCCGGAAATTCCTTGCCGAACATATCAAGCCCCGTGCCCGACGGCATGGCCGCGGTGATGGCCACAATTTTATCGTCCTTGCGCGCCGCATCGATAAGGCTGTCGGCAAAAACGCGGGTATAGGACGGGGCATTGGTTTGCGCCTTCGCCTGCGCGCCTGTTACCACGTCAAACTTGGCAACGCCGTGCATTTTATCCGCCGCGTTTTCGGCGGGCGCATAGCCGCGGCCTTTTTGCGTGACGACATGGACGAGGATGGGGCCTTCGTAAATCGAATCCCGCACGTTTTCAAGCACAGGCAACAGGTGGTCGAAGTTATGCCCGTCGATGGGGCCGACGTAGTAAAAGCCCAGCTCTTCGAACAGCGTGCCGCCGGTCACCATGCCGCGCGCATATTCTTCGGCGCGCGCCGCAGCACGTTTCAGCGGCCCCGGCAACTTGCCGGTGATTTTTTTGCCAAGCTCCCGCATGCCCAGATAGGGTTTGGATGAAATCAGACGCGACAGATAGGCACTCATGGCGCCGACGGGCGGGGCAATCGACATGTCGTTGTCATTCAGAATAACAACGAGTTTGCTTTTCATGCTGCCCGCATTGTTCATGGCTTCATACGCCATGCCTGCGCTCATGGAACCATCGCCAATCACGCAAATCACACGGTTTTCGCGGCCATCCAGATTGCTGGCGACAGCCATGCCGAGCCCCGCCGAAATCGACGTGGAGCTATGCGCCGCGCCAAACGGGTCATATTCGCTTTCGCTGCGTTTGGTGAAGCCCGAAAGCCCGCCGCCCTGACGCAGCGTGCGGATACGGCTGCGGCGGCCGGTCAGAATTTTATGCGGATAGGCCTGATGCCCGACATCCCAGATAAGGCGGTCGTCCGGCGTGTTGAAAACGTAATGGATAGCCGCCGTCAGCTCGACCACACCCAGCCCCGCGCCCAGATGCCCGCCCGTCACGGATACGGCATCGATGGTTTCTGCGCGGAGTTCATCCGCCAATTGCGGCAGCTGTTTTTTATCCAGCTTGCGCAGGTCGGCTGGGAGATGAACGGTGTCGAGAAGCGGGGTTTTGCTCATGGCTTTATCTTTCTATGCGCCGCTTTTTGCGGGTGATTTGTTATAAACCCGCCGCCGCAGCGAAGGAATGTTTATTTTCCCGATAGGGTGTCTTTGCCCCCCGTTTGGAATATGGCTGGCATACACCCGCATGATTACAACCCAAAGTATATAAATTTCAATAAATTTTAACGCCATACAGCTTAGGATTGTAATTGGACAGTCATTAGGGGAATCATGGGGCACATCATGCAAAATATGTCGGTCACAGCGCGGGTGGTGACTGTTTTCGGGCTGATTGTGATTCTGGGCGCGGTGATGACGGGGCTGGTCGCCCATCATGCCCACCGGCTGGAAACGATATCCGACGACCTTGAAAGCCGGCAGTACATCGCCATTCACGCGCTTGCCGATATGAGCACGCTGGCGGAACAACTTTATGCCATCAAAGGCCACAACCTGCTGGCGGAGGAAAAGCCGGACCGCGAAAATGCGCACAAGCAAGCAGAGCAAATTTTCGAAGATTACGCCGCACTTGAAAAGCTGCTGCTGGGCGTCACACCCGAAGGGCCGATGCGCCGCAGTCATGCGGAGATTGCCGCACTATGGCGCAAGCTGGTAAAAAACTACGGCCTGATAACCGAAGGCGCGGAGGACAAGGATAAACGCGCCGCCGCTGTCGCGCTTTATCATGCGGACGATGAGCAAAGCATTCATCATTTCCGCCGCGCCGCCGCCGCGCTGGAGGCGCAGCAACTGGCGGCACTGGATACATCGGGCGAGACGGTTTCTGCCGCGCTTGCCTCCATGCGGCATTCTGTTTTCGCGGCACAGATTGTGCTGCTGGCGGTGGGTATTGCGGGCGGTATCGCGATTGCCCGCAGCATTTCACGCCCCGTGCAAGAGCTTACACGCCTGATGACCGATATGTCCGCGGGCAAGCTGGATATCGCCATCCCCGAACAGACGCGGCGAGACGAGATTGGCCGCATGGCCGCCGCGCTGGATGTTTTCAGGCGCAACAGTCTGGAAGCCCGCCGCCTTGCGCAGGAAAAGGCGCGGCGCGGCGAAACGCTGGAGCGGCTTTTGGCCAGCTTTGACAAATCCATCACGGATACGCTGAAAACAGTCGCCGCCGCCGCGACCGAGCTTGAAAGCACCGCAGGCGAAATGAGCAGCGCGGCGCGCGACACAAACAGCCAGGCCCAGATGGCAGAAGGGGCGGCGCGCGGCGCTTCGGGCAATATCGCCGCCGCAGCAGCAGCGACGGAGGAAATCAATGTGTCGCTTGCGGAAATTTCCCGGCAGGTCGGGCAGGCGACAGGCATTACCGCCGCCGCCGTTAAACAGGCGCAGGATACCGACGGGGCCGTGCGTGCACTTGAAGAAGCTGCACAAAAAATCGGCGACATCGTAAAAGTCATCACCGATATTGCGGAGCAAACAAACCTGCTGGCGCTCAATGCCGCCATCGAGGCCGCCCGCGCAGGTGACGCCGGGCGCGGATTTGCCGTGGTTGCCACGGAAGTCAAATCGCTGGCCGGTCAGACCGCCGTGCAGGCGGGGGACATCGCCGCGCAAATCAGCGGTATCCAGCAAAGCGCGGGCGCAGCGGCGCAGGCTATCCGCGCCATTCTGGGCACCATCGGCGCCATCAATACAGCAGCAGGGAATATTTCAAGCGCCGTCGAAGAGCAAACTGCCGCCACCGGAGAAATATCCCGCAGTGTGGCAGAAGCTGCCAGCGGCGCGCAGGGCGCGGCGAATAATATCGTTCAGGCGAATGCGGGGGTTTTGCGCACCGACAGCGCCGCCATGCAGGTATTGACGGCCGCGCGGGAATTGTCGCGGGAATCCGAAGGATTGCGCACGCGCGTCGAAAAATTCTTTGCCAATTTGCGCAGCGCGTAAGTGCTGCAAAAACCTCTGCGGATGCCTAGTGTTTATGCGCGTCCTTGAAGTGCTTTTCCATGAGGTCGGTGAAGGGCTTGTATTCCTTCATCTGCTCGCCTTTGTCGTCGTAGAAAACAAAAGACGGCGTGGAATTGATGTTGTATTTCACCTGCGCCTCTTGCATGACCTTCAAAATCTGGTCTTCAAGCGGTTTGTTCGCAAGGCAGGCACGGGATTTTTCTTCATCCAGACCGGCGAGCGCGGCCATCTTCACCAGCGCGGATTCGATATCGGGATTTTGCACCCATGTTTGCTGGGTTTTGAAAACGCCGGCCACGAAAGGGAAAAAGCGCGCTTCGGGCATGCAGCGCGAAAGGGCGGCGGCTTTCACCGCGGGGCCATTCAGCGGAAAGTCGCGGTAAACAAGCCGCGCCTTGCCCGTGTCAATCAATTCGGATTTCACATGCGGCAGGACAAGTTCATGAAAAGCCGCGCAATGCCCGCAGGTCATGGAGGCATACTCCACAATCGTCACGGGCGCATCGACATTGCCGATGCTGCGTTCATGCCACGCCGTTACATCCGCTTCGGCGGCGGGGGTCGGCTCCGGCACGGCGACCAGCGCGTTTGTTTCCGCTTTCGCGCCCTGCGCGGAGAAAAGAAGAAAAGCGGCCAGAGCCGTGACAAGAACGCGCGAAGCAGATTGCATGGAAACCCCCTGTTGAAAACCAGCTATCAAGATAGGCGAGCAGCTTTGTTTGTAAACCCGCCCCGCGGCGAAAATCAGACGCGGCGTTCGAGAACGTAATAGGCGAGGTCTTTGAGCAAGTCCACGCGGCCGCCGTCGAATACGCGCAGGTGCGAAACGGATTGTTCGACCAGCATTTCGGCGCGCGCGCGCGCTTGGTCAGCGCCCATAGTCGAAACGAATGTCGCTTTTTTCGCGTCCTGACCGACGGGCTTGCCCATCTCTTCCGCCTTGCCTTCGAGGTCGAGAAGGTCATCGGTAACCTGAAACGCAAGGCCGAGGTCATGCGCATAGTTGCGCAGGGATTGGCGGTGCGCAGGGTTGGCTTTGCCGAGGATGGCGCCTGCTTCGCAGCAGAACGCAATCAGCTTGCCGGTTTTCAGACGCTGCAGGCGGCTGATAGTACCCACGTCGAATGCCTGTTTTTCACCGATAAGGTCGAGCATCTGGCCGCCAACCATGCCGTGCATGCCGATGGCCCCTGCGAGCAGCGCAATCAGCTCCACGCGGACGCGCGGGTCTTCATGCGTTTCGGGGTCCGCGAGAATTTCAAACGCAAGCGTGAGCAGCGCATCGCCTGCCAGAATGGCGGTTGATTCATCAAAGGCCTTGTGCAGCGCGGCTTTGCCGCGGCGGGTATCGGAGTTATCCATCGCCGGCAAGTCGTCATGCACCAGCGAATAGCAATGCACGAATTCGGCAGCAGCAGCGACGCGGCGGGCACGGCCCTGGTCCACGCCGAATACGCGCGCGCCTTCAAGAACCATGAAGGGGCGCAGGCGTTTACCGCCATTGAGCGCGGCATAGCGCATGGCGTCGAAAAGCGGCGCTTCGGCCAGGTCGGTCTGCGGCAGCAGGCTCGAAATGGTTTTTTGCATCTTTTCGCGGCAGTCCTCCATCGCGTCCTTCAGCTTGGGGGAGGCCTCTCTAAGGGATGGCGCCATGTCTTTAGGTTTCCTGAGCAGAGTGTTAAAAGGGTTTCTTTTTA
>DQGU01000060.1:367-8083 GCA_003524565.1 Rhodospirillaceae bacterium | reverse complement strand
GCTGAAAATCGAAACCTCGCCGAATCACCCGACGGAAACGCTGAAAATCACCGTCACGGGTATCGATACGGCGGCGGGCTGGACGATTACCAACCTCAACGGCGGTACCTACGATGCGGCGACCAAAACCTGGTCGATTACGCTGGCGCCGGGCGCATCCTTCAACGGTGGCCCGACGCTGAAACCGCCGGCTGACAGCGATGGCGACCTGACCGGTCTTTCGGTCAAAGTCACCGCGACCCAGACCAACGGCACCACGGCTGAATCGAACGCGACGACCAACGTTTATGTCGATGCGGTTGCCGATGCACCGAACCTGTCTGCCTCTGCCGGTACGGCCGAAGAGGGGCATCAGGTTGCGCTCAACATCGCAACGTCCGTCAAAGACACCGACGGGTCCGAAGCCATCGAGAGCGTCATCATCAAGGGCGTACCGTCGAACTACAGTCTGTCTGCAGGCACCAAGCTTGCAAACGGTGACTGGTCGCTGACGACGGACCAGCTGAGCGGTCTGAAAATCAACACGGTCAAAGGCGGCAGCCTCGACTTCACCCTGACGATTGTTTCGACGTCGAAAGAGCAAGTCACGCTGTCCACGCCGGGCAACAACGAACAAACGCTGTCCGACAACACCGCCACGACCACGACGACGGTTAAAGTGAAGCTGACGCCGGACTCCGTGCCGACGATTGCGACGCCGGACACCAAAGAAGTCGATGAAACCAATCTGCCGGGCGGCAACGTCTCGACCAGCGGCAAGGTGAACGTCAACTTCTATGACGATGCCCCGGGCACCATCAAGCTGACGGGTGGTTTCTCCGCCAACGGCTCTGTTGCCGGTACGAAGCTGACGTCTGAAGGTCACGAAGTGACCACGCAGCAAGTCGGCAACGTCATCACCGGTTATGCGAACGGCAAACAGGTGTTCACGCTGACACTGCAGAACGACGGCAACTACACCTTCCGTCTCATCGGCACGCTGGACCACAAAGACACGGCGAACCACAACGATGTCATTAACCTGAACTTTGCGGTTCTGGCGACGGACAGCGATGGCGACACCGCGACGACCAACATCGTCATCAAGGTCTATGACGACGGTCCGAAAGCGAACAACGACGTCAATACCTATGACGTCACGCAGGGCGGCACGTCGGGCAACGTCATCACCGGCGAAAACGGCGGTGCGGGCGCGGCTGACCAGCTGAGCCAGGACGATACCAACACCATCGTCAAAATCAGCTACGGCGGCACCACGATTAACGTACCCGCCGGCGGCTTTGCGGAGATTGAGGGCAACTACGGCAAGCTCAAAATCTTCTCTGACGGCTCGTATGAATACACGCTCAACCGCGAAACGGAAGGCGCGTCGGATGAATTCCGCTACACGCTGAAAGACGGCGACGGCGATACCAGCACGGCTCTGTTGCAGCTGAAAGGCTACGACCCCGTCCTTATCGTCGGTGAAAACGTGGATGACAAAGGCACCTCGACCACGCCGTACGAAGTGGGCGACGGCAGCGGCGTCATCACCGGTGGCAAAGCGGGTGACATCCTCGTCGGTGACGTCGGCGGCGGCAAATCCACGCCGGTTGATAAGGACTACAACGTTGTTCTTATCCTCGACATCAGCGGTTCCATGGGCAGCCGCACCAGCACCAGCAGCAAATACTACAAACTGATTAAAGCTGTTGAAAATCTGCTGGGCGACCTGCACGCGTATCAGGGCGGTGAAGTGAAAGTTCACATCATCCCGTTCGAAAGCTACGCGCACCCGGGTGCGACCTTCGATGTGTCCACGCCTGCGGGTGTCAGCGCGGCTATCTCGTTCCTCTATAACATGAGCAACGCGGGCGGCTACACCAACTACGAAGACCCGATGCAGGATGCGATTGCATGGCTTAACAGCGCTGCCCCGATTGACGGCGCGGACAGCTATACCTACTTCGTATCCGATGGCGAGCCGAACCGCTACATGGACGGCAACGTTATCAAAACGGGTAGCGAAACCGAATCCATGAACCAAATCCGTGGCACTGACGGCACCAGCGAAATCGATGCGCTGCAAAACCTCAGCACTGTCATCGGCGTTGGTATCGACATCGGCAGCAAAATCGCCAACATTGATGAAATCGCCTCCAACGGTGATGCCATCAACGTGAAAAACCCGGATGACCTGAACGCGGCTCTGTCCGGCGCAAGCCCGCTGAACCAGCTCGAAGGCGTCGGTAGCGACCATCTGGTCGGCGGCGACGGCAACGATATGATTTTCGGTGACGCGCTGTTCACGGATGACCTTGCGACGTCCCACGGCCTTGGCACGGCACCGGGCGCCGGCTGGGAAGTCTTCGCGAAACTTGAAGCAGGCCAAAGCACGGTTGACCCGGGCTGGACGCGTGCGGATACGATGGAATACATCCGCGACAACTACCTCACGCTGGGGCAGGAATCGGTTGGTACTGGCAGCGGCCGCGCAGGCGGTGCTGATACCCTCACGGGCGGCAACGGTAACGACATCCTCATCGGTCAGGAGGGGAACGATACCCTCGACGGCGGTGCGGGCGATGACATCCTCTGGGGTGGTTCGGGCAATGACGTTATCTGGGGCGGCACGGGGGCGGACACGTTCCTGTTTACCTCCGACAACCATGGCGTTGATACCATCAAGGACTTCAGCCTTGCAGAAGGCGATGTTCTGGATATCAGCAACATCCTCACGGGCTTCGACCCGCTGACGGACAGCCTGTCTGATTATGTGAATGTCAGCCAGTCCGGCGGCAACACCATCGTTCAGGTCGATGCAACCGGCAGCGGCCATTTCCAGACCATCGCGGTTCTGGAGGGGGTTTCTGTCGATCTCAACGCCCTCACGACCAACGGCAATTTGATTGCCTAGGACATTATAATGTTGTAAGCATGGGGCTGCGGTTTTCAATCCCGCAGCCCCATTGCTATGAAAATCTGGCATATCTAAAGAATTCTAAAGACGGAAAAATAAAGGCTCTGAAATGAAAAACAAATTCGCTTTGTTCTGCGCGGTGTCGATGCTCAGCCTGTCTCTCGTGACCAGCGCTTTCGCATCCGGTGAAGATAACAATCTGACGCTGCAGGACGCGGTGACCAAAGGTATCCTGACCAACCCGTTCTACGGCGTTGTTGCAAATGATAGCCTGGCCACGCGCGAAGAACTGTCGCAGGCAAAAGCGCAGTGGATGCCTTCCGTCGATTTCCTCGGTGAAACCGGCTACGAACGTACCGATACACCGACCATTGAAGATGAAAGTCTGTGGCGCAACCGCGCGTCGCTGACGCTGACGCAGCTGCTGTTCGACGGCAACGGCGTGAACAGCGAAATCAAGCGCCAGAAAGCGCGCGTTGAATCGACCGCGAACCGCGTCGGCGAAGTTGCCGAATTCGTCGGTCTTGATATCGTCGAAGCTTATCTTGAAGTTCTGCGCCAGCGCGACCTGCTCGCGATTGCGCGTGCAAACGTTGAAGACCACATCAAAATTCTTGAAACCATTCGCACGGGTGCGGCTGCCGGTACGGTAACCGAAGGTGACGTGTCGCAAGCGCTTGCACGTCAGGCGCAGGCGCGCGCGACGGCGACTTCGACCGAACAGGCGCTGCGCGAAGCGGAAGCCCTGTTCATCCAGAAAGTCGGCGATACCCCGGGTAGCATGGCTTTCCCGGACATTCCGCGCGACAAACTGCCGGAATCGGTTGAAGACGCAGTACGCCGCTCTATCACCAACAGCCCGACGCTGGCGATTTTCGAATCCGACATCAAAGTTGCCGAAGCTGAATTCGAAGGCTCCGGCTCCACGCTCTACCCGAAGGTTGAACTGCAGGCGAATGCCTCCGTCGGTAACGACCTTGACGGTATCGATGGCAGCGAAAACCGCCAGTCTTTGCTGGCCGTTATGCGCTGGAACCTGTACCGCGGCGGCGCAGACCAAGCGCGCCAGCGTGAATTCATGTACCGCCATGCCGTTTCGAAAGAGCGTCGTGCCGAAGCATCCCGCGGCGTCGAGAAAAACGTCCGTGACACCTGGGCCGGCATGCTTGCCGCGGCCGAGCGTGCGCAGCAGTTCCTTGAACAGGCCAATGCAAACGAAAAGGTCGTCGGTGTTTACCTCGACCAGTTCAGCCTTGACCGCCGTACGCTGCTGGACGTTCTTGACTCCCAGAACGAACTGTTCGTGTCGCGCTCCAGCCACGTTAACTCGCTTTACACGGAAATGTTCGCCGTGTTCCGTATTCTGGCGCTCGAAGGCCAGCTGCTGAACACGCTCGGCGTGCAAAAGCCGCGCGAAGCCAAGGTTGAAATGAAGTAATCAGCCGCGCCTGTCGCGGGGAAGCGGGCGCGTCTTGGTTTCCGACAATAAAACAAATCTGACATCTAACGACCAACCGGCGGCGCATGCAGGGGCGAACTCTGCCGCCGCCGGTGGCGCATTTGCGGGCGCGGCGCAGCAGGGCGGCAAAGCCGATACAGCTGCACCAACCGACGACGAGGGCAGCAGCAACTGGCCGCTGGAGGCCGAGCGCATCTCGCTGGACGACCCTTTGCTTGAATGTCTGGCCATTCTGGCGGGCACTTATGGCCGCCGCACCACGGCAGCGGCGCTGTCCGCGGGGCTGCCCGTGCATGGCGAAGAAATGGCCACCCCTGCCGCTTTTGTGCGTGCGGCTGACCGCATCGGCATGACCGCGCGCATGGTGCGCCGCCCGCTGAAAGAGCTGATGGCCAGCCCCAGCCTGCCGTGCATCGTTGTTCTTAAAAACAATCACGCCTGCATCATGACAGGGCGCGGCAAAAAAGGCGCCCTGCTGGTCTTCCCGGAAACGCCGGATGTGACGACGGAAATCTCGCTGGGCGAGCTGCAAATGCGCTATGGCAGCTATGCGTTTTTCGTGCGCCCGCGCGCGAACCTCGACAGCCGTGCAGGTCCTGCGGAAATTGAAACGGGCCGTGACTGGTTCTGGGGCGCTATCTGGCGCCATAAAAAGATTTACTACGAGGTAATGCTGGCCGCCGTGGTTATCAACCTGCTGGCCATCGCAAGCCCGCTGTTTACCATGAACGTCTATGACCGCGTTATTCCCAACAGCGCCTTCCCGACGCTGTGGGTTCTGGCGGCGGGTGTGACGGTTGCCTATGTCTTCGACTTCCTTCTCAAAACCCTGCGCGCGCATTTTGTGGATACCGCGGGGCGCAAGGCGGATAACCTCATCGCCGCGCGCATTTTCGAGCAGATGCTGGCCATGAAAATGGCGTCGCGTCCGCCCAGTGTCGGCGTGCATGCGGCGAACCTGAAAGAATTCGAAACCCTGCGTGATTTCTTTACTTCCGCCACGATTATCGCGGTGATTGATTTTCCGTTCATCATCCTGTTCATCCTGCTTATCTGGATGATTGCGGGGCCTGTCGCATTGGTGCCGGCGGTGCTGGTGCCGCTGGTGCTGGCGGTGGGCATCATGCTGCAAAAGCCGCTTGATAAAGTCGTCAAGGAATCGATGCGCGAAGGGGCTTATAAAAGCTCCCTTATTTTCGAAACGCTCAGCGGTCTTGAAACCATCAAGGCGCAGGCGGCCGAAGGCCACATGCAGCGTAAATGGGAAGAGCTGAACGAAATGACATCGCGCACGCACGTCAAGGCGCGCGCGATTTCGTCCTTCGGCATTAACGTCGCGGGCACGGCGGCGGGGCTTTGCTCCGTCTTCATGGTCGTTTACGGCGCGTATCTGATTGCCGACGGGCAGATGACCATGGGTGCGCTTGTTGCCTCGGTTATTTTGTCCGGCCGTGCGATGGCGCCGCTCGCGTCCGTTGCGGCCATTCTGACCAAATTCAGCCAGTCCAAGGAATCGCTGGTGCGCCTGAACGAGCTGATGGCGGCGCCGGTTGAACGTCCGTCCGGCCAGACGTTTATTTCCATGCCGGTGATGAAGGGCAAGCTGGATTTCCGTGAAGTGGTTTTCCGCTATCCCGGTCAAAAAACGGCGGCGCTGAACGGTATTAATTTTGCCGTATCGCCGGGCGAACATGTCGGCATCATCGGTGCGGTCGGCTCCGGCAAGACGACGATTGAGCGTCTTATTCTCAACTTGTACCAGCCCGAAAACGGCTCCGTGCAGATTGACGGTGTGGATGTGCGCCAGATTGACCCGGCGGATTTGCGCCGCAATATCGGCGTGGTGCAGCAAACGCCGTATCTGTTCTTCGGCTCCGTGCGTGAAAACATCACGCTGGGGCATGAATCCGTGCCCGATGCGGCGGTGCTGCGCGCGGCGGAGATGGCGGGGGTTATGAACTTCCTGCGCGATTCCGAAGCCGGCCTTGATACGCAGGTGGGCGAGCGCGGTGACAACCTTTCCGGCGGCCAGCGTCAGGCGATTGCGATTGCCCGCGCGCTTTTGTACAACCCGCCGATTTTGCTGCTCGACGAGCCGACGGCGTCTATCGACCCGGGCTCCGAGCGCAGGCTCTATGTGCACCTGAAAGAGCTTATCAAGGGCAAGACCATTTTGCTGGTCACGCATAAAAGCGCAGTGCTCGGCCTTGTCGACAAACTTATCCTGATGGACCGTGGCCGCATTGTGGCCGCAGGTCCGCGCGACGAGGTTATCACCAAGCTGCAGTCCGGCGCCTTCAAGGCGCAGGGACGCGAGGGGGTGCCGAATGAATGATAAAAACGCCAAGCCCTCTAAAAAGGCGAATGAAAACCGCAATGCCGAATACGATGAATTCGACCTGCGCAAATTCGACCTGACGCGCAAATATGACGAGGATTTTTCGCCCGCCGACGGTATCGCGTGGCGTGACCATATTCTGCTTTATTTCATCGCGGGGCTTTTGGGGCTTTTCATCCTCTGGGCTAACCTTGCAACGCTGGAAGAAGTTTCGCGCGGGGAGGGGAAGGTTATTCCCTCGTCGGAAATTCAGGTCATCCAGAGCCTTGAGGGCGGTATCATCGAATCCTTCCCCGTTAAAACGGGTGACCGCGTCGAAAAAGGGCAGGTCATCCTGCATCTGCGCAACGAACAGTTCAAATCCGACCTTTCGGCCAGCCAGCAGAAATACTACGGCCTTCTGGCGACCGTCACGCGTTTGCAGGCGGAGGCGGATGACAAACCCCTCGAATTCCCCGACGAAGTGACAAAGCTTGTCCTCGACTCCGTCAAGGCGGAGCGCGATACCTACGACGCCAACCTGAAACAGCGCAAAGGCCAGATGGCGGTCCTTGAGCAGCAGCGCGAACAGCGCCAGCAGGAAGTCACCGAACTTCAGCGCCGTATCGCGGATATTTCGAGCGTCCTTGGCCTTGCGCAGGAAGAACGCCAGATGGTGGCCCCGATGGTGGAGCGCGGCGCGGCGAACAAGATGGAGCTTCTGCAGCTTGATCGCCAGATTGCCCAGCAGCGTGCGGAGCTGAACGGGCTGCGTCTGGCCCTGCCGCGTTCGCAGGCGGCGGTGAAGGAAGCGGACGAGCGCATCAACGAGCTCAAGAGCGGTTTCCGCGCGACCGCGCAGCGCGAACTGGCCGAAAAAACCATCGAAATGAACACCGTGCGCGAAACCATGGCCGCGCATAAAGACCGTACCGAGCGCAGCGAAATCCGCGCACCGATGGACGGCATCGTGAAGGATATCAAAATATCCACCGTCGGTGGTGTGGCGCGCGCGGGCGAGCCTATCATGGAAATCGTCCC
>DQGU01000060.1:0-168 GCA_003524565.1 Rhodospirillaceae bacterium | reverse complement strand
CGAGCCTATCATGGAAATCGTCCCTGTCGATGACCTGCTGGTTGTCGAGGCGCGCATCAAACCTTCCGACATCGCCTTCATCAATGTCGGGCAAAAAGCGGTTGTGCGGCTGTCGTCGTATGACTTCTCCGTCTATGGTTCTATGGAAGGTAAAGTGACCGAGGTCGG
>DQGU01000226.1 GCA_003524565.1 Rhodospirillaceae bacterium | reverse complement strand
GTGGATTTCGGCGTGCGGGGTACCGGCGCGCGCATGCCAGCCTTCGCCGACGACGCGGCCGTCCCTGACGATGACGCAGCCGACGCGTGGATTGGGGCTGGTGGTGAAGTGCCCGCGCGCCGCGAGTTGCAGCGCGCGCGCCATGTGGGCATGGTCGGCGGCGCTGAAGCGGTTGGCGCTGGGCATTTACTGGTCGATGTCGCGGATGACGTCGCGGAAGTCCTCGACGTCCTGGAAGCTGCGGTACACCGAGGCAAAGCGGATGTAGGCGACCTTGTCGAGCTTCTTCAGTTCGTTCATCACCAGTTCGCCGACTGCGCGCGCGGGGATTTCGCGCTCGCCCAGCGTCAGCAGGCGCTGGCGGATGCGGTCGACCGCGGCGTCGACCAGCTCGGTGGAAACCGGGCGCTTGTGCAGCGCACGGCGAAAGCCTTCGCGCAGCTTGGGTTCGGAAAAATCCTCGCGGGTGCCATTGGTCTTGACGATCTGCGGCGGCCGCAGTTCGGCGGTTTCCCAGGTGGTGAAGCGCTTGTCGCACGCCGCGCAGCGGCGGCGGCGGCGGATCGCATCGCCCGCCTCATTGGCGCGGGAGTCGATGACCTGGGTGTCGAGGGAACCGCAGAAGGGACACTTCATTTTTTAGGGGTCAGGATTCAGGGGCCTGGAATCAGGGGGCTTTGTGCGGCGAAGCCGCATTTTTAATCAGGAAACCGCAAAGCGACTCTCACTGACCCCTGAATCCTGATCCCTGATTCCTCTCAGCCATACACCGGAAACTTCGCCGTCAGCTTCGCCACCTCGCCCTTCACCCGCTCGATCACCGCTTCGTCGGCCGGTGCGTCGAGCACGTCGGCGATCAGGTGGGCAAGCTGCTCGGCTTCCAGTTCCATGAAGCCGCGCGTGGTCATCGCCGGGGTGCCGATGCGGATGCCGCTGGTGACGAAGGGCTTCTGCGGGTCGTTGGGGATGGCGTTCTTGTTGACCGTGATGTGGGCGCGGCCCAGGAGCGCCTCGGCTTCCTTGCCGGTGAGGTTCTTGGCGCGCAGGTCGACCAGGAAGAGGTGGCTTTCGGTGCGGCCGGAGATGATGCGCAGGCCGCGCTCGACCAGCACCTTGCACATCACCAGCGCATTGGCGACGACCTGCTCCTGGTAGTGCTTGAATTCCTTGGTCGACGCTTCCTTGAACGCCACCGCTTTGCCGGCGATGACGTGCATCAGCGGGCCGCCTTGCAGGCCGGGGAAGATCGCCGAGTTGATCGCCTTCTCGTGCTCGGCGCGCATCAGAATGATGCCGCCGCGCGGGCCGCGCAGGGTTTTATGCGTGGTCGATGTCGTGACATGCGCATGCGCGATGGGGGACGGATAAGCCCCGCCCGCAATCAAACCCGCATAATGCGCCATATCCACCATCAGATACGCACCGACGCTGTCGGCAATCGCGCGGAAACGTGCAAAGTCAATAACGCGCGGATAGGCGGAGGCACCGGCGATAATGAGCTTGGGTTTATGTTCCTGCGCCAGTTTTTCGACTTCGTCCATGTCAATCAGGCCGTCTTCGGCACGCACGCCGTATTGCACGGCGTTAAACCACTTGCCCGACAGGTTCGGCTTCGCCCCGTGCGTCAGGTGGCCGCCCGCAGACAGCGCCTGACCCAGCACCGTATCGCCCGGCTGAAGCAGCGCCAGCAGCACGGCCTGGTTGGCCTGCGCGCCCGAATGCGGCTGCACGTTGGCGAATTTGCTGCCGAAAAGCTTGCAGATGCGGTCGATGGCCAGCTGCTCCGTCACGTCAACGAATTCGCAGCCGCCGTAGTAACGCTTGCCCGGATAACCTTCGGCGTATTTGTTGGTCAGCACAGAGCCCTGCGCCTGCAAAACCGCGCGCGAAACGATGTTTTCGGATGCAATCAGTTCAATCTGTTCCTGCTGGCGTTTCAGCTCGTTTGAAATGCCCGCGAAAACTTCGGCGTCGGCCGAGGCGAGGTCTGCGGTAAAGAAATCAAGACTGTTCATGGCTGCCTCTTTGCGCTGTGCGTTTGTCATGTGATGCTGCATCCTTTTTGACCGAGTTTTTCGACGCGGCCCGCATGGCGGCCGCCTTCAAATGCCGTATTCAGAAACGTATCCACGCAAGCCGTGGCAATATCCGCGCCAATCAATCGCGCGCCCAGCACCAGCACGTTCGCATTGTTATGCTGGCGCGCCAGCTGCGCCGTCGTCACGTCATGGCACAGCGCCGCGCGCACGGCGGTATAACGGTTGAGCGCAATCGAAATGCCGATGCCGCTGCCGCAAATGCCGATGCCCGCATCCACTTCGCCCGCTGCGATGGCTTCGGCCAGTTTAAATCCGTAGTCCGGATAATCGACGCGGTCTTCGCTATGCGGGCCGAGGTCCACGGCCTGATACCCCTTCGATGCCACATATTCGACCAGCCGCTGTTTCAGCGCGAAGCCCGCATGGTCGGCGGCGAGGCCGATTTTTTTAACCTGTCTGGAAACACCTTCTGCGGCGGAAACGGCGGTATTCATGGCAGCCCCCCTATCGGCTGATAAATCTGCCCTGTCTATACCAGATGTAGTATGCAGCCGCCAGTGGTATATACAAAAATATGTATATTATGGATATTATTTGGCGGGCGGTTTGATGCCGCGGCGGGGTTTTTCCAGCGCCTGCCCGTGGACGGCTTCGCGCGGCGCGGTGCCGCCCAGACGCACGAGTTCATCATGCGCGCGCGCGATGAGCGTCTTGTCGGAAAAACTGTCAAAACCCGCCGTTACGATACCCTCCGCCCGCGTCGCAAGGTTATGCGCGATTTTGGTATAGGTGCGGGCGGAAAAATTGAATTCCTCGGTAATGCGGTAGCCGATTTTCTTTTCCGTGCGCACATGCGCGACGCGGTCGGGGGAGAGCAGCTGCCACGGGTCGGCTTTTTGCGCTTTTTCCCACGCTTCCCATGCACGCTTTTGTTTTTCCGCTTCGGCACGCAGGTTTTGCGCCATGTATTCGTGCCCGCCCGCTTCGGCATAATCCCACACGCTGCGGCCGTCTTTGGTTTTATAAGACGCATTCGCGCCATGCGCTATCAAATGCTTCACGATATCCGCATCGCCACGCGCCGCGGCCAGATGCAAGGGCGTGGCGCCGTCGTTATCGCGCGCGTTTATATCAGGCTTGAGCGCCAGCAGCGTTTTAAGGCCGTCGTTCTTATTGCCGCGCTCCGCCGCGTAATGCAGCGGCGTGCGTCCCTGCACATCGCGCGCATTGATGTTTGCGCCGAACGCGGCCAAGTCTTCGATTTTATATTTCGATGTGGTGTAGCCGTCATCCAGCAGCGCATGGTGCAGCGGCGATGCGCCCTTGGTATCCGGCGCATCCACTGGCAAACCGCGGTTGAGGAACAGCGCCAGTATTTCGCGCCCCGTGTTTTGATACCCGCCGTAATCTTTGCCCGCCAGTGCCAGATGCGCGCCGGTGCGTCCGTGAAAATCGCGCGCCTCCAGCGCCGCGCCGTCTTTCAGCGCCGCGCGCACCTGCGCGATATTGCCCGCCGCGACGGCCGCCAGCAGGCGGTCGTTCAGCACGGGTTCTGTCGGCGGCACAGGCTCTGTCATGCGCTCTCGCAGGGGAGTGTCTGGATGAATGTTAATTTACATACGGCAAAAATATTCCGCCGTCAAACGCGGGAATTTTATAATAAAATTATCGCAATCTTGCGCTGCAAAAGAGGCGTTTCAACGGATAACGCCCTTTTTGCGCAGCACATATTCAAGCCGCATCAGGGCGTTTTTCTTGAAAGCGGCTTCGCCCGCCGACAGCGGGCACTGGATGGCGATTTCGGTCAGGCTGGCGGTATCCATGGCGCTGACGCGCATGATATTGCCGACCGGCCTGAATTCAAAAATGACCTCGCGGCCTTGCATCTTTTCTGTCATATTTTACCCCTGCAAACATCATAGGAGCAAAGCCATGAACGCTCAAGCCGCGACCAAGGCGCCGATGGATAAATCCCGCCTGAAACCGTCCTTCAAATGGGACGACGCCCTGCTGCTCGACGACCAGCTGAGCGAGGAAGAGCGCATGGTGCGTGATATGGCGCGCGATTTCGCGCAGGATAAGCTGATGCCCCGCATCCTTGAAGCAAACCGCCACGAAATTTTCCACCGCGAAATCATGAACGAGATGGGCGCGCTCGGCCTGCTCGGCTCCACCATCGACGGCTATGGCTGCGCGGGCACGAATTACGTTTCCTACGGCCTGATTGCGCGCGAGGTTGAACGGGTCGATAGCGGCTACCGCTCCGCCATGTCGGTGCAATCCTCGCTTGTGATGTACCCGATTTACGCCTTCGGCACCGAAGAAACCCGCCAGAAGTTCCTGCCCAAACTGGCCACCGGCGAATACGTCGGCTGCTTCGGCCTGACGGAGCCGGATGCAGGCTCCGACCCCGCCGGCATGAAAACCCGCGCGAAGAAAGTCGATGGCGGCTACATCCTCAAAGGAGCGAAGATGTGGATTACCAATTCGCCCATCGCGGATGTTTTCGTGGTCTGGGC
>DQGU01000213.1 GCA_003524565.1 Rhodospirillaceae bacterium | reverse complement strand
GCGCAGGCGCAGACGCAAATCATCGCCGCTTTTGATGTCTTTGGCGGATGAAACGATATTGCCGCTGGCATCGAAGGTGACGCTATATCCGCGCTCCAAAACCCGCTCGAACGACAGGCTTTGCAAAAGGGCATCGATGTTTTGCAGCTTGCGGCGGCGTTCATCCAGTATGCGGTTTTCGCTGTTTTTCAGCCGTTCCCCCTGCTGCGCCAGCAGGCGTGCGCTGGCGTCGATACGCTGGCGCAGCGGTCTGTCCGACACCCGTGCGGACAGTTCGCCAAGAACGGCGCGGCGTTTTTGCAGCCATGACAAAAGCCCGCTGTCCAGTTTCGCGCCCAGATGGTCAAGCCGCTGCATGGTGTTTTCAAGCAGCCTCTTCGGGTCGCCAAGGCCACGGCCGAGCCCCGTCAGATGTGTGCGGTAATGTTGCAACCGCCGCTGCATCGTCAAATGCAGGCGTTTTTCATCGTCCAGTACGGCGGCCAGAATTTCGGCGCGTACCGGCACGGCTTTTTCCGCGGCCGCTGTCGGCGTGGGCGCGCGCAAATCTGCGGCAAAATCTATCAGCGTGGTGTCGGTTTCATGGCCGACGGCGGAAATCAGCGGAATGTCGCTGTCCGCGGCGGCGCGCACCACGGCCTCGTCGTTGAACGGCATCAGGTCTTCGAACGAGCCGCCGCCGCGCGCGACAATCAAGACGTCAGGGCGCAGGGGCGAACCCATCGCAATCGCGTTAAACCCGCGAATAGCAGCGGCCACCTGCTGCGCGGCGCCCGCGCCCTGCACCATGACCGGCCAGATAAGCACGCGGCGCGGAAAACGCTCGCTCAAACGGTGCATGATGTCGCGGATAACCGCGCCTGTGGGTGATGTGACAACGCCGATAACCTCGGGCAAAAAGGGGATAAGCTGCTTGCGCGCGGGGTCGAAAAGCCCTTCGGCGGCGAGTTTCTTTTTGCGCTCCTCCAGCATTTTCAAAAGCGCGCCTTGCCCTGCCAGCTCCATCGTTTCGATGATAATCTGATAATTCGAGCGGCCGGGGTAGGTGGTCAGGCGTCCGGTGACCACAACCTCCATCCCCTCTTCGGGGCGGATGCCGAGGCGCGCGACGGTGCCTTTCCAGCAAACAGCGTCCAGTACCGAACCGTCGTCTTTCAGCGCCGTATAAAGATGCCCCGATTTGGCGATGGTGACTTTTGAAATCTCCCCGCGCACGCGCACGAACGAGAATTCATCTTCCACCATACGCTTCAGCTTATGGCTCAGCTCGCTGACGCTGTATTCGGGCGGCGCGTTTTGGAGCGTAGGCGCATCGTCGGGCGACGGTGGCAGGCCAAAGGGGTCGTCGTTGTCGAAAAGGCCGCTCGCGCTCATGTGCGTTTATCCTTGAAAAAATCTTTCAGCAGCTGCGCGCAATCCTGCTCGTGGATGCCTCCGTAAACTTCGGGGCAGTGGTGGCAAGTCGGCTGGCTGTAAAAAACCGTGCCGTTTTCAACGCCGCCGCCCTTGGGGTCATAGGCGCCGAAATAAAGCCTGCGGATGCGGGCAAACGAAATGGCCGCCGCGCACATCGCGCAGGGCTCCAGCGTTACATAAAGGTCGCAATCGGCAAGCCGCGGGCTGCCGCGTTTAGCGCCGCCCGCGCGCAGGGCGATGATTTCGGCATGGGCGGTCGCGTCGCTGTCGCGCTCCGTCAGGTTATGGGCTTCGGCCACAATCTCGCCGCTTTGGGTGTCCACCAGCACCGCGCCGACGGGAATTTCTCCAAGGGCGGCGGCTTCGGCGGCCAGCGCCTGCGCGCGCATCATATATTTGTTTTCTGCCTGCATTCCTATAAATTAGCAGAATGAACGGCGAAGAGCAAAACAGCGAAATCGAAGATAACACCGGCAAAGGCGAGCGCATTGCCAAGCGTCTGGCGCGCGCGGGCGTATGCTCCCGCCGCGATGCGGAGCGCTGGATTGCCGAGGGCAGGGTGATGCTGAACGGCAAAATCCTCGAAACCCCTGCCGTGCTGGTCACCGATGCGGATGCGATTGTGGTCGATGGCCGCCGGATTGGGGCTGCGCCCGCGACACGTCTCTGGCGTTACCATAAGCCTGCGGGGCTGGTCACCAGCCACCGCGACGAGCAGGGGCGCGATACGATTTTCCAGCACTTGCCTGCCGATATGCCGCGCGTGATTTCCGTCGGGCGGCTGGATTTAAACAGCGAAGGGCTTTTGCTTTTGACGAATGACGGCGCGCTGTCGCGCCATCTGGAACTGCCCGCCACGGGCTGGTCACGGCAATACCGCGTGCGTGCCTTCGGCCGCGTCGGGGACGGCATGCTGCGCGCGCTCGCCAAGGGCGTGACGGTCGATGGCGTGCATTACGGGTCTATCAAGGCAGAGGTTGAAAAGCAGCAAGGCGCCAACGTCTGGCTGCACATGACCCTGCATGAGGGGAAGAACCGCGAAATTCGCCGCGTGCTGTCGCATTTCGGGGTCGAGGTAAACCGTCTTATACGCGAATCCTACGGCCCGTTCCACCTGAGCAAACTTCCCGTGGGCGGGGTCGAGGAAGTCGAGCCGCAAGTGCTCGCCCATGCGGTCGGAAGACTTTTGCAGCAGAAATAAATATAATTCTATTCATGACTATTTCCGCTCCTCAACATTCGCGGAAATAGCATCCATGAATAAATCCAAAAAACAGCGTTATTGGAAATAAGACCACAACGTACAGTACAATAATAACGGGAACCCACTTTTTACGTCGATTTATCGGAAGAAAGCATATAGCTATGGAACCGGGAAGCATCCGAATTAATGTTGCGAATAGAACTGTTAAAGTGGGGTTTTTGTAAATAAACCTATCTGCGGCCAAATCTAAACTTGGATTTGCCTCGAAAATAAATCCACTTATGTATGTAGCGGCAAACGGGTAAATAAAGATAAAAACCAGTATAGCAAGCGCTCTTACATGATTTGCAGAGATATTGAGCATATTTTAATAAAGTGGCTATGTTTTAAAATGTGAAAACGGCTTAAAGGTCGTCCGGTGCGGCTTGCGGCAGGTGGCCGGTCAGGCGGTGGATGGCCATGTCGTGCAGGCGGCGCGCAATCATCAGCCACATCGGGCTAATCAGCAGGCTGAGCGCGATGACCGCAATCATCAGGCGGTAACCGTCGTCGGCGATGACATGCGCCGAAAGCCCCAATGCCGCAAGGATGAACGAAAATTCCCCGACCTGCCCCATGACCACGCCGCTGTGGAAGGAACGCTCCCACGGCTCGCCCAGCCAGTGCAGGATGAAAATATTCGCGGCCGTTTTCAAAACCGTCACGATGGTCAGCACGATAAGCACATGCGCCCAGTTTTCACGGATGAAGTTAAGGTCGATGAGCAGCCCGACGGAGAGGAAAAACACCATCAGCAAAATGGTTTGTATCGGCTCCGCCGCGTGGTGCATGACCTCGCGGATGCTTGAATTGCCGACAATCATCCCCGCGATAAAGGCGCCATAAGCGGCCGACAGCCCCGCCGCGCCCGACAGCGTCGCCCAGCTGAAGCAGAACGCCATGGCCGCCAGCGGCACGATTTCGGGACGCGAGACCATCCATTTGGAGCCCGGCAGTTCGATTTGTTCGCGGCGGGAGAGAAACCACATCACCACCAGCATCAGGCCAACCGCCATACCGAGTTTGAGCAAAATGGCACGGCCGGCAGATTCGGCATCGCCCGTGGCCGCGAATGCGCCGATAATCAGCATCATCGGGATAACCGCAAGGTCCTGCGCGATGAGAACGGAAATGGTCGTCCGGCCGACGGGGGTTTTAAGGTCGTCGGTTTCTTCGAGGATTTTGATGGAAACCGCAGTTGACGACAGCGCGGTGGCAAAACTGAACAGCAAAATTTTCTGCAAAGACCAGTCGAGAAAAAAGCCGACCAGCGCGAAAATACCTATTGCCGCCCCGACCTGCAGCGCGACGGTCGCCAGCGCGGTTTTGTAAACCGCGCGGAAGCTGCGCATGTTCAGCTCCATGCCGATGATAAACAGCAGCATGATAACACCCAGTTCGGCCAGCAGCTTGACGGTTTCGGTGTTGGAAACAAAGCCGAGCCCTGTGGGGCCCAAAACGAGGCCCGCAAGAATATAGCCCACAATCGCCGGCTGGCGGATGCGTATCAGGGCCAGCCCGCACAGCAAAGCCACGGATGTCACCATGGCGATGGCGGTAAGCTGGTCGAGATAATGTTCCATGAACCTTCCTTGCGGGGATAAAAAACAGGCGCCAGACCATCATATAGTCGGGCGCCTGTTTTTGTGTAGAAAATAATTGTTTCTGTTTGTAACAGCCGCCGTGCGGTTATTGCAGATACAGATGCACTTCGCTGTTGCGCACGCCGCTGCTGTTGGCGGCGTTCAGGCGCACACGCTCCAGCGGCAGGCCCATTTGCGTCAGCGAGCGCAGTACGTTTTCGCCGTTCTTGCGCGCTTCGGTCGAAGCCAGCGCCATTTCGGCGGCGTTGCCCTGCGACGGGCTGACGGCAACGAGGTCGAATTTGGCCGCCGGATATTTTTCCAGTGCCTGACCAACAGCGGTATAGAGCTGCTGTTCGTAGTTCACGTTGCTGCGGTCGAAACGGATGATGACCAGCGGGCGGCGGCTGGCCGGATTCTGCGCCGCAGGGGCGGAGAAGGTGGTCGCTTCCTGCGTCGCGCGCTTGAACAGGCTGTTGGACAGGTTCTGGCCATACAGTTCGCCATTGGCAACGGCCAGCGACATGGTTTGCAGGTTCAGCTTTTCCGTGCGCAGGTAAGCCTGGCGGCGGTTGATTTCATCGCTGGTGGACGTCAGCAGGCGGTTCAGGGTGACGATGTTCTGGTTCACTTCGTCTTCCAGTGCGCGCAGCTTGACGTGGTCTTCTTTCACCGCGCCCGACAGGCCATAAGCCGCGCGGACGTTTTCTTGCAGGTAAGACGCTTTGGACGCTTCGTTTGCAAGGTCGGTTGCAAGGCCGTTCAGATGCGCGGCGTTCTGCGACAGGGATTCAAGACGCTCCTGCGCGGTGTTCCAGCGTTCCACCAGCACGGGGTTGCCGGGGGTGGAGCCCGCCTGCAATTCGGTGTTGATGGTTGCAACTTGTTCATAGTATTGCGCGGCGGCGGCATCGCTCTTGACCTGCAGGGTCTTGAGGCGGTCGCCATAGCCGTTCGTGCTGCGCTTCAGGCTGTCGAGGTCGCGGCGCAGTTCGGCCACTTTGCGCGTCACCAGCGTTTCGATGTTCTGCGAGCTGTAGCCGCGCAGCGCTGAAGACTCTTGCCCTGCAAGAACGGTATCGCGCGACCCGCGGCGGTAGATAACCTCCGGCGGCGGTTCGCTGCTGACAACGAGGCCGGGCATGCGGTTGCCCGAAGACGTCTGGCTGCTGTGGCCGTCGGTGTGGCAGGCGCTCAGCATCATGGCAAGCGCGCAGGCGGGAAGAAGGGTGCGGAAGGTCACGGTCGGCAAGGCGATTACCTCGTTTTAAAAATGTGGCGTATCCGGATGGCCGGACGGGCGCGGGATTACTGTTCTTTTTAAACCAGATTCTTGAATCTATTCAATATTGAATCCGCCATGCATTCGCCACCGACGACGCACTCCCGCCCTT
>DQGU01000039.1 GCA_003524565.1 Rhodospirillaceae bacterium | reverse complement strand
CGGCCGCTCCAATGTCGGCAAGTCCTCGCTGATCAACGCGCTGGTCGGACATGGCGGGCTGGCGCGCACCTCCAACACGCCCGGCCGCACGCAGCAGATAAATTTCTTTGACCTCGACGGCCAGCTGCAACTGGCCGACTTGCCGGGCTATGGCTATGCGAAGGCCACGCGCTCCAAAGTGCATGCGTGGAATACGATGGTCAGCCATTATTTGAAAACCCGCGCCAACCTGAAACGCCTGTTCGTTTTGATTGACGCGCGGCATGGCGTGCTGGCGGCGGATTACAAGGCATTTGATATTATCGATGGCGCGGCCGTGCCTTATATCGCCGTGCTGACCAAGGCCGACAAGGTCAAGAAAAGCGAGCTGGAGGCCGTCAAGGCCAGCGTCGAGGAAGTCATGTCCAAGCGCAAAACGTCTTTCCCCCGCGTCTATGTGACCAGCGCCGAAAAAGGCTTCGGCATCCCCGAGCTGCGCGCCATCCTGCTGCAGGCTTGATTCCCGCAAGACGGCGGGCGGGGGGCGCGGTATTTAAATACCTGACAGGCCTATCTTTTTCCGGAATGTTTTGACCTTTCGCTCCATGTGGGTACAATTTTGCCATAACCTTTAAAATCATAGTTTTAGCCGTTTCATACGGGAGGCATGGCATGTTTTTGAACCGCGCGTCGCTGCAGAAGGTATCCACCCATTTTATCGCGGCCATGGGGCTGGACCGTGTTTTTGACCGTTTTATCGAAAGCGAGGTCGAACGGTTTTGCCGTGAAGCCCTGCGCAGCTATAAACGCGAAGTCCAGCACGAACGCGGACGGCTTTTGATGGCCAATCCGATGGATTACAAGGCCGTACGGGCCCTCGACCGCGAGCTGGAGGATATTTGCGCCCGCCTGCACACGCTGGAGGCGGCGCGCGGCAAACACTGACCGCAAACCCGTCTTGCCGCATGGCGGCATAACCCCTTCATAAATAAGCGGCGATTCCCGATTTACGGGAATGAAATTTTCTTGATCGCCGCTTCAATTTCCCCTTTTGAAATGCTATACCATCAAAAACCACGGGACAGACTCATATCGTCTGAGTCTCCGCCTCCGCGCGTTTAATCCTTTTCGCATGCCGCGTTTCCGCGCATGCCCTACAACGGAACAGGTATCATGACGACCCATCGACTGTTTTCTTTTTTCACCCGCCGCCTGTCCGCGCTTGCCGCTTGGGCAACCATGCTGGGCTATAGCCTGCCTGCTGCCGCGGAAACGACGGACTCGCCCATCATCGGCGCGCCGAAAGAATGGGGGCTGGGCTTCCAGCCTTCCGCATCGCCGGTGAAACACGACATGGTCTGGTTCCACAACGAGCTGCTGATGCCGGTCATCACCGTGATTACGATTTTCGTGATGATGCTGCTGCTTTACGTCATGGTGCGTTTCAACGCCAAGGCAAACCCCAAGCCGTCCAAGACCACGCATAACACGATGCTGGAAGTCGTCTGGACGCTGGTACCGGTTATCATTCTCGTCATCATCGTCGTGCCGTCGATGAAGCTGCTCTACAAAGCAGACAAAACGTCTGACGCCGAAATGACCCTGAACATCAAGGGCTATCAGTGGTACTGGGGTTATCAATATCCCGACCACGGCGATATCGAATTCTCCGCCTATCTGGTGCCGGAAAAAGATTTGAAACCGGGGCAGGTGCGCCTGCTTTCGACCGACAATCCGGTTGTGCTGCCGGTGGATACCAACATCCGCCTGCTGGTCACGGCGAACGACGTTATCCACTCCTGGGCCATGCCGGCGCTGGGCGTGAAGGTTGATGCCGTACCCGGTCGCACCAACGAAACCTGGACGCGCATTGAAAAAGAAGGCACCTATTTCGGCCAGTGCTCTGAAATCTGCGGTATCAACCATGGCTTTATGCCGATTGAAATCCGCGCTGTCTCCAAAGAGGCTTTTGCGAACTGGGTTGCGGCGCAGGGCGGTAAAATGCCGGAGCAAACCGCCGCCGCTGACGGCACCGCGCAAGCAGCCGAAGTGAAAACGGAAGCTGCTACCGAAGCGCCCGCCGAAGAAGCGGCAGAAGCGCCCGCGGAAGAGGCGGCAGAAACAACAACGGAAGAAGCGCAGCACTAAGCGCCGCGCATCCACGCAAAACAAACAAGAATAAGAAGTTCCTTACGGGAGAAATAAAATGGCAGGCAAAGCAGCAGCACATGGTCACGACGGTCACGCGCATGATGACCATCACGACCACACACCCGGGTTTTTCACCCGCTGGTTCTGCTCGACCAACCACAAAGACATCGGCACGCTGTACCTGATTTTCTCGGTCATCGCGGGGCTTATCGGCGGTGCGTTTTCCGTTATCATGCGCCTTGAACTGCAAGACCCCGGCATGCAGTATGTTGCCGACGGCCAGATGTGGAACGTGCTGATTACCGCGCACGGCCTTATCATGGTCTTCTTTGTCGTTATGCCCGCGTTGATTGGCGGTTTCGGCAACTGGTTCCTGCCGCTGATGATTGGCGCGCCGGATATGGCTTTTCCGCGTCTGAACAACGTTTCGTTCTGGCTTCTGGTGCCGGCTTTCATGCTTTTGCTCGGCTCCGCCTTCGTCGGGACGGGCGCAGGCACGGGCTGGACGATTTATCCGCCGCTGTCCGATAAACTCGGCCATGATGGCATGTCGGTGGATATGGCGATTTTCGCGCTGCACCTTGCGGGCGCATCGTCCATCCTTGGCGCGGCGAACATGATTACCACCATTTTCAACATGCGCGCCCCGGGCATGACGCTGCACAAAATGCCGCTGTTCGTCTGGGCGATGCTGGTGACGGCTTTCCTGCTGGTTCTGGCCGTGCCGGTTCTGGGCGGCGGCATCACCATGCTGCTGACCGACCGTAACTTCGGCACCAACTTCTTCCGTCCCGAAGGCGGCGGCGACCCCATCCTGTTCCAGCACCTGTTCTGGTTCTTTGG
>DQGU01000065.1 GCA_003524565.1 Rhodospirillaceae bacterium | reverse complement strand
GCCCCTGTCCCTTTGCGGGCAGGGGCTTTTTTCTTGATTGATTTTTGTTTTAATACCGCCGCAAACAACAACGCCGCGCAAAGGATACGAAATGGTGCAAATCCGCAGACAAGGCAACAAGACCACCTGGGTTTTGGAAGAGGATACGCTGCACGGACGCCTGCGCGAGCTTGCCAAGGTTTTCAATTATCACAGCCGCGAGGAAGGCGCGCGCATGGACGCGCGATTTATGTCCGAAGTGATGGAGCTGCAAACCGAAAGCCTTGCGCAAATGGCAGAGCAGCAGGAAAAGGAAATGGAACGCCTGCGCCGCGTGGAGCGCGAACTGGCGGAGCTGCGCGCCGAATTCAAAACCTATATGGAGAAATCCGCTGCGCCCGCCGGCACACTTGAAAAACCCGCACTGCGCGGACCGTCGGCAAAAAAATCATCGCCGGACAGCGCGCCGTAATTTCAAAAAAGGCCGCAGTTTTTTATGCGTGCAAATGACGCTGCAAATGCAGCGGACGCAGCGCCGGTTTTTTTTGCAAATCGCGCTCTTCGATATTCGCCAATGACAAAGCGCGGCGCAGGTCGGCGGCGTTTTCTAAAAAGAATCGCACCCGTCCTTGGTCGGGATGCGGCTGTTGAAGTTCCCAGGCAAGTTCACGCGTTTCGTAAGATTCTTCGTTGAAGGTTTTATCCAGCTGTCCCATGCCGTCGCAATCTCCTTGACGTTAGCAAACAATTTTATCACCCGCGGCAGGCACGCGCGGTGATGACATCTCTTAAATGACTGCGATTAAATCGTTTTTGGGCGATATCTGTTTTCACGTCGCCATGTCCTGCGTCATGCCCTGCATATACGCGCCGCACAAAATCGGCGTTTTTTGCGTCTATTCTTACAAGTGTATGCTTAATTTATGAAAAGAATCTTAAGCGTGAAAACGTGCAAAACCCAGCAAAAGCCTATGAAATATTGCATTTAGGTCTGTATCCGTTTATACACGCCCATGGCCTTTTGGTTTTGCGGCGCGCGTGCAGGCACGCACCCCCGCCACCATCGCGGCATTTTTAATTATTCATTTCAGCACCGAGGAGACGAAGACAGATGGGGCGCAAACTGGAATTCTGCCGTGAAAAAGCCCTTCACACCGCCATGGAAAGTTTTTGGGCGCAAGGGTACGAACATACATCCATGCGCGACCTGGCCGCGAAGCTTGGCCTGCACCTCGGTTCTGTCTATAACGCGCTTGGCGACAAGGAACGCGTTTTCGAGTCCGCGCTGAAACTGCATTTCGACGAATACGTCCGCCCCGAGATGGAGCGTCTGACGACTGCGGAAAACCCGCTGGGCGCGATGGAAAGCCTGCTGACGCAGGTTGCGGACGAATGCGGCGCTGCAGAAGGGCCGCGCTGCTTTATCATCAATTCGCTTTTGGAAATCACGTCCATCAACGACAGCATCAGCGCGCTGCTTAAAGAATACATGCAGATGATGGAAACAACCTTCACCCAATGTCTGATGCGCGCGCAAAAACTGGGACAAATTCCCGCGCATGCAGAACCCGCCGCGCTGGCGCATTTTTTCATGGGCACGCTGTTCTCGCTGCGCACCATGGGCAAGCTGAAAACACCTGCTGCCCACCTGAAAGACATTCAGGCCTGCACCATGCGCGCGCTGAAGGCGTGAAGACGTTTATAAAATAACAAGCGAAGTAAAAAGCCCCGCCCGTTAAACGGCGGGGCTTTTTCTGTATCCGCCTGAGCCTTAACGGCGCGGGGATGCGGCGGCGCGGCGGCGGTTCCATTCTTCCTGCCGGGCCGTATCACGCGCGGTTTCGCGCGCATCTATCACATCGCAAAACAGATTGTGGATAGGCTCCTTGCGCGCATCAGAGCCGGAAAGCTGGCGGCAGGTGGTTTCATAGGCTTCGGGGTCAGCACCATGCGCCAGCAGCACTTTGGCGATTTTCAAATATTCCTGCGGCGTTGCGAAATGATTGGTCGAAAGCCCGATGAGGGCGCGGTCGAAATAATCCTGCGCTTCCGCCGCATCGACCACACCGACCAGCGCCTCTATCGTGCGCACATGGCCGAATTCGGCAGCATCGACGATGATTTCAAGGTCGATACGCGCCGCGCATCCGAGCGCTTCGACAATCTCGTGCACCGGCGTTTCCTTGCATCTGGTACGCACGGCATATTTCAAGTCGTCATTGAGCGCCCCTGTACTCAGCCCCGCGAAAACGGCGCGGCGGAAATCTTCAATACTGGGAAGTTCACGGTGTGGCATGGATAGCCTCCTTTTTGTTTTTGATTGGCAATGTCATGAATGAAACGTGCATCCGGCCGTTGGCGCAGGCACTATCCTTGCGGGCGCGGGCCTTGCGGGCGCGGACCGTGCGGACGGCGGTCGCCGTTTTCGGGCGGCGGCGTACCCTCCGTGTAGTTCTGATATAGATGCAGCATCGCCTTGTTCGGCGTTTCTTCGGCCTGAAGGGCGGCCGTCAGCTCCGCCACCACTGCATTTGCGTTTTTAGCGCGCGACAGCAGCATCGCCAGCATCGCCTCGTCTTTTTTGTCATGCGCCGTACGCAGCGCCTTGAAATCCTGCCGCGATACATCCGCGCCGTTATCCAAAAGAAGGCCTGCGCAGGCGTGATGCGCGAATGTGACCGCATTGATGAGCGCTTCGCCGTCCTTGGCGTTTACATCCACGCCGCCATGACGGAACAGCAGCTTGAGCATTTCTGTATGTCCGCCCCGCGCCGCCCAGCGCACTGCAAAATTATTGCCGGAGGCGATATCGACGCCCTTTTCCGTCAGGAGCAATTCGGCGCGCCAGAGTTTTCCGACCGTCGCAGCGTAATGGAAATCCTGCTCCAGCTCCGCCTTTTCACGCCCGGGCAGCCAGACGCTGCGCCAGAACCGGTCGCCCAGTGATGGTTTATAGGGGTTGTGGCGCGGCGCGGGTTTCATGGCGTATCCCCCGGCGGTTTGGGCGCGGATTTTTTGGGGCGCGGCGCAAGGCGCACATCCGGCAAATCCGCGTGAAAAGATTCAAGCGCCTGACTTATATCCCGCTGCGCCATCAGCTTGTCATAGGCTTTTTGCGCCGCGCGGCGGTCTTGCGTATCGAGACTGCCGTAAACCTTGTCCGCCTCCGCATAACGGCCGAGCCAGATGCGCTCGTCAAACAGCGCGTCGAACTGCCCGAGCGCCGCCATCACGCCCGCCGCCGTCGCGCCGGTGGCGGAGGGTTTCAGGAAATCCGCCGCGCTGAATCCCGCCAGCATATCCTGCCGCAGCAAAAGCGGCACCATGCCCGCCTTGGCGGCCAGATGCAAACCTGTTTCATCGTCACCTGCGCGCAAATCCGCCGCGCGCAGACCGTGCGGTGCGCGCAGCATCAATTTTTTCTGGCTCAGCTTTTGCGTATCGCGCGCGGCGGTATGCAGCGCGGTATAAACATCAAAACTGCTTTGTGCGCGCGCCAGACGGAAAGCTTCGTTGTTATGCGCAAAAAGGTCGGCGCCGCTTTCGGCCAGCAGCGGCAGCAAATCGGCTTTGCCCAGCACAACGGCAAGCGTGAGCGGCCTGTCGTTGCTGGTATTGAGGTTCACATCGCCAAGGTCCAGCAGATAGGGCACCATCGCCGATGCCTGCGCCGATACAATTGCCGCCTTGATAATAAACGCGTCGTCTTTT
>DQGU01000209.1 GCA_003524565.1 Rhodospirillaceae bacterium | reverse complement strand
AGAGTTTATAGAACGTCGGCCCAACTTCCAGTACGGGAATTTGCGCCTGTACGTTCGGGTTGTTCATGCGCTTCGCGCCGCCCAGATATTGTTTGTGGAAGGTGTGGTTTTTGTAAAAACCTTGCAGCGCGGTTTCGGCTGTCCATTTCTGGCCGTCCCATGCGGCGGGGTCCCAGTCCTGACCGTCCCACTGCTGCGGGTGCTGGTTATGCACGTCATGGTTGGACGTCATGGGCAAAAATTCGTAATGTTCCGGGCGCTGGAACATCCAGTTCGGATAGATGCTGAGACCATCGGGGGAGCGGCCGGCGGTGCGCTGTTCGGTCGTGATGTTGCGCTGGGCTTGGCCGGACTGCGCGGCCTGAACATCGGCTGCAAATGCAAAAGCGGCCATGGCGCCCGTGGCCAGCGCGGCGGCAAAACGAAGGCCGGACAAGTTTTTCATACCCTGAAACTCCCTGAGAATCCGAAACAAGAATCCAAAACAGACCGATGGGTCTTCTCTATCGACTTTAGCCCACTTCCCCCCTGAAATCAAAAGCCTAAGAGGGGTTTCCGGATAAACCGCGCATTTTGCGGCGCTTTATGGTATAGTAATAAGACGGGGGCAGTTTTGTGCCGCCCCTGCCTGTGGACTGGAAGAGGCGGGATTAAAAAGCATGACGGACGTCTTTTCGATTGCGCTCTCGGGTCTTGGTGCCCAGCAGAAGCGCCTGGCCGGCACGGCCAGCAATATCGCCAATGCATCGACAGCGGGCACTGTGCCCGGGACGGTGACGTCAGCGCCCACCTCGACCGCAGGGGGCTCGACCGCCTCTGGCTCGACCGTCTATAAACCCCTCAATGTCAATCTGACCTCTCTCGCCTCCGGCGGGGTGCGGGCGGATGTGGTGGCGGATGAAAACGGTTATAGCCTCGCCTATGACCCCTCCAGCCCCTATGCGAATAGCGAGGGGATGATTGCCGTGCCCAATGTTGACCTGACGACGGAGATGGTCAATCTTCTGGAAATTAAAACCAGCTACAAAGCCAATCTGGCCGTTCTCAAGACGCAGGACGAGATGCTGGGCGCGCTTTTGGACACTTCCACATAAATTCCCATAATGTTTTTTGAACGCCTTATTACAGAAATTTGAGGGTTGACTCAGATTTCCGGAACTCTATAGTCGTGCGCATCGCAAAACACAGCGCACGACGGGCGATTCATGTTGTCCCGTTCATGGCGAGACCGGCAATGACCGGTGATAGACACCCTCGGCAAGCAGACTGTGCGTTCCGGTGATTTGCGGCAAAAAAAAGAAACACGCACAGTCCACATTCATTATTTTTGGAGAAACACAACATGGATAACCCCGGTTTCAGAATTCTCAAGGAAGCCTTCCAGCAATTCGCTGACAAACATGGCGATGCCGACATTACCGGCCGTCTCGTCCGCTCCCTCGCTGCCGGCGGCAAAGCTGCCGTTGATAAAGCGCAGGAAGAATTCCCGAAAACCTTCGTCAAGCAGGTTGTTGGTGATTTCTACGCGCTGCTGTCCAGCCAGGAAGTCGCTGACGGCGTCAGCTCGACCGTTCGCAATCTCGATGAAGAGAAAGTGAAAGAAATGGTTGACCGCGCCCTCGACCAGCTGAAAAACGACGAGACCGCGCTGAAAGTAGCGAAATCGCTGAAAGACGCTCTGCAAAAAACCTCGACCGACGACCTCGAAAACGCGCTGGATGCCGCTTTGTCCAGCCGTGGCCTTGGCGAGCGCATGATTGCCAAAGCCTTCTTCGAGCAAGCCCGCCCCATCATCGATGAAATGCGCGACGCTTCCGAAGAAGAAATCGCAGAGAAAATCAAAGAACTGGCCGATACCGTCCCCAGCGACGCCATCGCCCAGCAAGTTGCTGCCCTGACCCGCGAAGTCACCCCCGAGCGCGTCAGCCAGCAAGCCCACAAATTCGTTGGCCAGCTGCCGTCCCCCTCCGCTATCTCCGAGATTCTGCATGACCTCGGCAAAGCGGCTGGCGACAAGTTCGACCAACTCAGCAAATCCGGCGACATCAAAGCAGCCGGCTCCATCCTGCAGGAATTCAGCGATGAAGCCCGCAGCATCGTCGAGCGCACCCTCGCGAACGACAACGCCGCCAAAAAGACCTTCAAGCGCGACAAAGGCCGTGACTTCGACCTCTAATCACGCTTGATACCGGACTTTCTTCATTCCATCCCCTATTGGAAGAAGAAGTTGACGGAGGACGGGAGAGTAGCCGCTCCCGTCCTCTTTGTTTTTGTGCAGAGCTTAGCCGCCAAAGGGCGGGTGGCGGCGCAGGGGATGGGGTGCGTTGTTCTGGTTCGCGGGCGCGGTGTTGCCCTGCGGCTGCCCTTGCGCGGCGTCGAAATGGCCTTTCAGATGCGGGCAGTTTTTCATCAAATCGGCATGCTGCGGTGATGCGGCAAGGGCTGCGGTATGATGGCGCAGCATGTCGTCCTGCGCCGCGCGGGCATCGCTGCGGATGCGCGCAATGACGGGCAGGCAGGATTTGTTTTCGGCGTTGAAAAGCGCGGTGGCTTCGCGGTTTTTGTGGCTGGCGTAAATGCCGCTGCTCATGACGGCGGGGACAAGCACTAAAATGGCCAGCGGCGCCCCGGCCAGCGCGGCTACGCCGGCGGCCAGCGGAATGCCCGCGCCCATGCCCAAAAGCGTGCCGACCATGCGGCGGTCTTCGCCTTCGTGAAAATCCTTGTCACGCTTGGCGATGTCTTTGTCCATGTCATCAAGCAAAAGCGCAAGTGCCTGATACCGCCCGCCGGGTGTTTCGATGCGCAAGGCATCGGCAAGGCGCTTTTCATACAGGCGTGTTTTTTGCGGCAGCGTCAACGGCGCTGCTGGTTTTTTTCTGAACATCCGGATAATCCCTGAAAGGAAGCGGAAGTGCGTGGAGGTCCTTAGAAGCAAGCGCCCCGCCGT
>DQGU01000067.1 GCA_003524565.1 Rhodospirillaceae bacterium | reverse complement strand
ATTCGCCATCCGATTCACCCCCCGTTTTTCCCTGATTCCGGAGCTTTTGCATGCTGCTCGACGCCAATGCCCTTATGTATGTGCTGGCGGGTGGTGCCGCGGGGCTTTTGCTCGGCTTTGCGCTGGGCTTTGTGCTGGCGCGGCGCGGCGGCGGCGATTTGCAAAACCATCTGGCGCAAAAAACCGAAGAAATGGAACAGCAGCTGCAACAGCTGTTGCAACAAAACGCGCGTCTTGAAAGCGACATCAAAAATCTTGCCGAACAAAAAGCGCTGATTGAACAGGCCAAGCAGCAGATGGCCGCGGATTTCAAAGCCATGAGCCTCGAGGCACTGAACGCCAGCCGCGATAACTTCCTCGCCCTTGCGCAGGAAAAATTCGGCCAGCTGCAAACCGCGGCGCAAACGGACATCAAACAGGTCGTCACGCCGGTCGAAGCGACGCTCAAGCAGATGGACGAAAAAATCGCCCTGCTCGAAAAAGAACGTCAGGGCGCCTATGGCGAGCTGCGCCAGCATCTGGCGGGCATGAAGGCGGATCAGGAAAAATTGCGCAGCGAAACATCTTCGCTGGTGCAGGCGCTGCGCTCCCCCTCCACCCGCGGGCAATGGGGCGAATTGCAGCTGAAACGCACGCTGGAAATGGCCGGCATGGTCGAGGGTGTGCATTACGAACAGCAGGTCAGCGTCGATGACCAGCGCCCCGATGTTGTCATCAAGCTGCCGGGCGGCAAATGTATTGTGATTGATTCAAAAGCGCCGATTGACGCCTATATGGATGCGCTGAAAGACGGCGCGAGCGAGGCGGAGCGCCGCGACGCCCTCGACCGCCATGCGCGCCACGTCGGCACCCGCATCAAGGAGCTGGGCAAGAAATCGTATTTCGAGAAATTCGAAAGCCCCGAGTTTGTGGTCATGTTCCTGCCGAGCGAAAGCTACCTGAGCGCGGCGCTGGAGCGCGACCCTGCGCTTTTGGAAGCCGGCGTTGACCAGAAGGTTATCCCCGCATCGCCGACCACGCTGATTTCGCTGCTGAAGGCCGTTGCATACGGCTGGCGGCAGGAAAAACTGGCGCAGAACGCGCAGGAAATTTCCGACCTCGGCCGTGACCTTTACAAACGCCTTGGCACTTTCGGCAGCCACATGCAGAAAATCGGCAAGGGGCTTTCGGGCGCGATTGGCAGTTATAACGACGCCGTCGGCTCGCTCGAGCGGAGCGTTTTGCCGGGCGCGCGCAAATTCCAGAGCCTGCAGGGCATCGGCAGCGACGGCGACTTGCCCGACATTAACGTCATAGAACAATCCCCCCGCGCCTTGACCGCGCCGGAGCTTGTCGCCCCCGAACAGGACGAAGACACCGCCGCGGGGCCGCGCAAAATCGAAAAAAGGTGATACGGACAGCGCCTGCGCACAAGCCCGTTAAACGGCCCTGCCGCGCTTGACCTTTCCCCGCTTTGGCTTTAAGTAAATGGCAGGAATAAAAGGATAGAAATCATGGCCGTATTGCCCATTTACGTTGCGCCGCATCCGGTGCTGAAAAAACCCGCCGCGCCTGTCGCCGCGGTCACCGACGATATTCGTGCGCTTATCAAGGATATGTTCGAAACCATGTACGCCACGCGCGGCATCGGCCTTGCCGCACCGCAGGTCGGCCAGTCGCTGCGCATTCTGGTGATGGATGTGGAGCAAACGGGCGACCGCGCCGAAGACCACGAAGCCCCGCCCGTCCCCGGCAAACCCATCGCCGTTATTAACCCCGAAATCGTCTGGACGTCGGACGAGCTGAATACCTATGAAGAGGGTTGCCTGTCCATCCCCGGCCAGTATGCCGAGGTTGAGCGCCCTGAAAAAGTGCGCGTCAAATACCTCGACGAAAACGGGCAGGCGCAGGAAATGGAAGCCGACGGGCTTCTGGCCACCTGCGTGCAGCATGAAATCGACCACCTCGACGGTGTTTTGTTTGTTGACCATCTCTCCACGCTCAAGCGCGACATGCTGTTGCGCAAGCTGAAGAAATGGGCGCGCGAAAACGCCGACGACATCAAGGAAAGCTATATATTGCCATGACATCCACCGCCCCCAAATACACGTCGCATTTCGGCGTCTATGCGCTGATTTTCAACGAAGCCAAAGACAGCATCCTGCTTATCAAAAAAGTGCTCGGCTGCTACAAGGGCTTGCACGACCTGCCCGGCGGCTCGCCCGAACCGCACGAACACCTGCACGAAACGCTGGTGCGCGAAGTGTTCGAAGAAACCGGCTGCTATGTCACTGACAGCTGGCAGCTGGGCGCGTTCAGCGCGCTGTTCCCCTTCAACGAAACCAACGACGAGCCGATAACCATGCGCCACCTCGCCGCCATTTATGTGGCGACGGTGTCGGGCAACCCCATCGGCTTTATCGAGAAGAACAGCAACAGCAGCGGCTGCGTCTGGATGCCGCTCAAGGACATCACGGCGGCGAATACCGTGCCGCTCGCCCGCCTTGCGCTCGACGCTTACGGCAAGCAGCAAAAGGCGGCGTAACGCCCATGCTGGACGCCCTGCTGGATAGATTCACACCGCAGGACGAAGGCGAAGCCGCCGTCTGCGCCCAGCTGCGCCAGTTTCTGGCGCAATCGCCCAACCCTTATGGCCGCGACAACCTGACCGCCCACGTCGTCGCCGATGCGTGGATAGTGAACGCTGCGCGCGATGCCGTCGTGCTGGTCGAACACGGGCTCAATAAATTCTGGATGGCGCCCGGCGGGCATTGCGACGGCAACCCCGATGTTTTCGCAGCCGCCCTGCGCGAAGCGGAAGAAGAAGCCGGTTTGACAGCCGCGCATCTGCGCCCGCTGCTGGATGGCGGCATTTTCGACCTTAATTCCGGCCACGTCCCCGCCCGCCAAAAAGAGTGGGGCATCGAGCCGACGCATGTGCATTTCGACGTCTGTTTCGCCTTCGAAGCCGACGACGATGTGCCCCTCAGCGTATCGCACGAAAGCACGGGCCTGAAATGGATGCCGCTGGACGGCATCGAAGCACAAGGCTTTTTCCACGGCCACCTGCGCCGCGTGCATAAAACCCGCGCGGGTATTCTTGCCGCCCCCGCGCGAAAGGCCTTCGCATGAAAATCATCTTCATGGGCACGCCGGATTTTGCCGTGGCGGCGCTGGATGCGCTGCATGCGGCGGGGCATGACATTGTTTGCGTTTATTCGCAGCCGCCCCGCCCCGCGGGCCGCGGGCATAAATTGCAGCCATCACCCGTGCATAAACGGGCGGAGGAACTGGGGCTGCCCGTGCGCCATCCGCTCAGCCTGAAAAAAGACGCCGCCGCGCGCGCGGATTTCGCGGCGCTGAATGCCGATGTTGCCGTGGTTGCGGCCTATGGGCTTATCCTGCCGCAGGACGTTCTGGATGCGCCGAAACATGGCTGCATCAATATCCATGCCTCGCTTTTGCCGCGCTGGCGCGGGGCTGCGCCCATCCAGCGCGCCATCATGGCGGGCGATACGCAAAGCGGCGTTTGCATCATGAAGATGGAGGCGGGCCTTGATACCGGCCCCGTCCTGATGCGCGGCACCGTGCCCATCACGGCGCAAACGACAGCGCAAAGCCTGCACGATGCGCTGGCCGCGCAGGGGGCGGGTTTGATTGTCGATACGCTGGCGAAACTGACGACGCTAGACGCCGCCGTGCAAAGCGAAGACGGCGTCACCTACGCCCACATGCTGAGCAAGGACGACGGCAAAATCGACTGGACGCAAAGCGCGCAGCATATCGAGCGGCAAATGCGCGCCCTTTCCGGCTGGCCGGGGGTATGGACGCTGCATGCAGGCTTGCGGCTTAAAATTCTGGCCGCGCAGATTGAAAAGACGGACGGCACGCAAGGCAAGGCGGGGGAGATTATCGACCGCCATCTGGTCATCGCCTGCGGCAACGGCAGTTTGCGCCTGACCTCGGTGCAGCCCGAAAACCGCAAAGCCATGGACGGCGTTTCATACATGAACGGCGGGCATGTGAATATCGGGGAGGTATTGGGATGAGCGAGCAAAAGCCCCCCGTCATCGATGCCGAAGCCGTCGAAATTGCCGCAGATGCGCCCCAAGATACACAGACAGCACAAGACACCGTCCACGGCGGCCTGCCCGCCGTGCAACCGCCCGCCCGCGCCCCCAAAACGCAGCGCTGGAAACTGACCGTCGAATACGACGGCACGCCCTTTGCCGGATGGCAGCGGCAGGACGGCGGCATCACCACCGTGCAGGGCAGTATCGAGCGCGCGATTGAAAGATTTTGCGGCGAAAACGTCACCGTGCATGTCGCAGGGCGCACCGATGCGGGCGTGCATGCGCTGGGGCAGGTCGCGCATATCGACCTTGTGCGCGAAACGGATGAAAAAACCGTGCGCGACGCCATCAATTTCCACCTGCGCCCGCTGCCTGTGTCGATTGTATCGGCAGAAGCCGTGCCGGATGAATTCCACGCCCGCTTCAGCGCGACATGGCGCGTTTACGCCTACCGCATTTTGTGCAACCGGCGCGCAAGCCCCGCCATGGGCGGCGCGCAGTTCTGGCACCACAGCCGCGACCTTGATTTGGACGCGATGAACAAGGCGGCAAAGCATCTTATCGGCACGCATGATTTCACCAGTTTCCGCGCCGCCGAATGTCAGGCGAAATCGCCCGTGCGCACGCTGGCGCGGCTGGAAATCGTCGAAGACAAAACCAGCCCCATGCACGGCCGCCACTTGACGATGTGGGCGGAGGCACGCTCTTTCCTGCATCATCAAATCCGCAATTTCGCCGGCACGCTGGCCATGGTGGGCGAAGGCAAATGGCAGCCGGATGATGTGAAGGCTGTGTTGGAAGCCTGCGACCGCACCAAGGCAGGCCCGATGGCCCCCGCAAGCGGCCTGCACCTCGTGCGCGTCGATTACGACGCCAAAGAGCCGTTTCAAAAAGGCCTTGATAGCTTGATTTAAAAAGCTTTTCCGCACCTGTGCGCAGGCTGTTGACGCAGGCCGCATCCCGCCCTACCCTGAAGGCCGCTCATAAAACCCGATAACCCCTTTGGCGGCTTTGCAATGTCTGACCCTAAACCGACATTCAATCAGGCTGGCGCACGCGTACATAACGCGGAGGCGCGCACCTATGGCCATGAGCTTCTGGCCGCGCTGCGCAAACAATTCCCCGACATGGAAGATGCGCTGTGGCTGATTAAAAACGGCGCGAGTTTCGAAGTCGCGGATGCGCGCGGCGACACCGCCCTGCACCACGCCGTGCGCATGCAGCTGAAAGATTTCACGCGCGAAATGCTTTACCGCGCCGCCGACCCCGACCAGCCGAACGAAGCAGGCAATACGCCGCTGATTATTGCCGCCACGGGCGGGGGCGATATTTTAAAACTCGTTTTAGATGCGAAACCCGACGTCACCTTGCGCAACAAGGGCGGCAACGATGCGCTCACCTGCGCTGTGGCGGCGGGCAAGGCAGATAACGCGCGGCTGCTTTTGGATGCGGGGGCGCGGGTGACGGACAAGCTGCTTGCCATGGCGGCGCGGCTTCAGCGCGAGGCGCTGCTGCCGATGCTGAAGGCCGCGCATGATGCACAGGTGGCGGCCTTCAACCGCGCGGCGACAACGGCGGCGCGCGATATTCCGGTGCCGCGCCTGCCTGCCCCCAAACGGCCGGGGCGTTGAACACGCGCCGGAAAATGGCCTGTTTTCAAACGCAAAAATATGTGTGGACATAATATTTTGACGCGGCGCGGCAGCCTGTGCTAAGACTCGTGGCCAGCCCCACATACATTAATGAATACATAGAGGAGAAAACACATGGCATTCGATTGGAAAAAGAAATTCGAAGACGGCAAGAAAAAAGCCGCTGACGCTTTCGCAAACGCCGCTGTAAAAGGCGAAGAGCTGCTGGGTCAGGCTGAAGAAGCCGCGTCCAAATTCGCGAAAGACGTTAAAACCAAAATCGACGAAATCAAGGCCGAAGCCCCCAAAGCCGACGCCCCGAAAAACGCCGCGCCCAAAAACGACGCCCCGAAAAACGGCGGCTAATCGTTTGGCGCGAAAGCCTAATAAAAAACGCCCCGATATTTTTCGGGGCGTTTTTTATTTCAGAGATAATCCCGCAGGCCTGTCGGGTATAGCGGCAAGCCCTCCGGCAAATCGTCGGGGTCTTGCCAGACCAGCGTGAAGGCGGTGCCGTCGTCTTCGGCGGCCGCAAGCGTGTCTTGTTCGTACATTTGCGCGTCGGCGAAATCGGCGGCATAGACGACGATGACTTCGTGTCCCGGCTGCCCGCCATAGGTGAAAACATTTTCAATCGTCGCAAGGACGCGCAGGTTTGAAATATCCGCGCCGAGTTCCTCGCGGATTTCGCGCACGATGGTATCGGCGGTTTTTTCGCCGAATTCGACATGCCCGCCCGGAATGCGAAAACCGATGAGCGTGCCGTCCGGCTCGCGCACTTCGTTCACGAGGATTTTATCGCCGCGGCGGAAAACGGCCATGGCCTTCATGCGGATATCGGCGCGGGTTTTGGGGGCGTTCATCATCATTGCGCCGTCCAGCCGCCATCGACGGTGATGGCGCTGCCGTTCATCAGCTTCGCCGCATCACCGCACAGATACACGGCCATATCGCCCAGCTGTTCGGTGGTGACGAAATCAAGCGCCGGCTGTTTTTCGCCCAGCAAATCGCGGGCGGAGTCTTCTTTGCTGATACCCTTTTGCGCGGCGCGGTCGTCGATTTGTTTTTGCACCAGCGGCGTCAGCACAAAACCCGGGCAAATGGCATTGCAGGTGATGCCGTTTGTCGCATTTTCAAGCGCGGTCACTTTGGTCAGGCCAATCACGCCATGCTTGGCCGCGACATAAGCCGATTTTTCTTTGGATGCCACCAGCCCGTGGACGGAGGCGATGTTGACAATCCGGCCGAAGCCGCGCGATTGCATGCCGGGCAACGCCGCCTTGGTCGCGAAAAACGCGGCGGAGAGGTTGATGGCGATAATATCGCTCCAGCGCTCGTCCGAAAAATTCTCGATACGCGCGACATGCTGGATGCCCGCGTTGTTCACAAGAATATCCACCTTGCCGAATGATTTTTCCGCCGATTGCACCATGGCGCGGATGTCGTCGGGTTTGCGCATGTCGGCACCGTGGTAAAACACGCGCACGCCAAACTCGCTTTGCAGGGCGAGGCGCGTTTTTTCAATCTCCGCCATATCGCCAAGACCGTTCAGCAGAATATCGGCGCCCGCCGCAGCCATGCGCCGCGCGATGCCAAGACCGATACCACTGGTAGAGCCGGTGACAATGGCGGCAAGACCTTTGAGGGACATGGAGATTCTCCTGTAGCGGCGAGAGGGGACGGATATACCGCTTTATAACGGATATGCTGCAATGCCAAAAGCCCCTTTCTCCGGCGGGTATTATTTAAAAACATGGGGATAAGAGCTTTTGCCGCCCCTGTTTTTATCTTATGTAAATAACTTTTGACTCGCGAGCCCTATTACTTATGTTATAAAGTCCCCCATCCGGAATAACTCCTCACGAGGTTGGCTTGGCCAAACAGCGTCACAATATTCTTGTTCTGAACGGACCGAACCTGAACATGCTCGGCGTGCGGGAACCGGACGTTTATGGATTCAAGAACCTGAGCGCGATTGCCCTTGAATGTGAAGAGCTGGCGAGCGAGCTTGGCATGGCCATCGATTTCCGCCAGAGCAACGACGAGGGCGAGCTGGTCACCATCATCCAGCAGGCACGCGAAGGCTTTTCGGGGCTTATCGTCAATGCCGCCGCCTATACGCATACGTCTATCGCCATTCACGACGCGCTGAAGCTGCTCGACGTGCCGGTTATCGAAGTGCATCTCAGCAATATTTATAAACGTGAGGCATTCCGCCATCACTCCTATGTCTCGCCCATCGCGGCGGGCGTCATCTGCGGTTTCGGCGGGCATGGATACCTGCTGGCGCTGCAGGCCATGCGCGCCCTGCTTGACGACGATGTCGCGTGACACAGACGAAAGGATAAAACCATGAGCAAACCCAAGGCCGCAACGCTGCCCAAAGAAGACACCAAAGAGAGGAAGAACGACATGTCCGCGATGAAAATCGACCACGAGGCGATTAAGAACCTCGCCAGCCTGCTGAACGAAACGGGCCTGACCGAAATCGAAGTGACCGACGGCGACAAATCCGTGCGCGTCACGAAAAACCTCGGCGTTGCCGCGGCCGTGCATGCAGCACCCACCGTTGTTGCCGCGCCCGCCGCGCCTGTTGCCGCCGTTGAAACCGGCAAAGTCGCCGCGCTGACCCCCGACAACCATCCGGGCGTTGTCAAATCCCCGATGGTCGGCACCGCCTATCTGCAATCGGAGCCGAGCGCGCCGAAATTCGTGACCAAAGGCGCGAAAGTCAAAGCGGGCGATACGCTTTTGATTATCGAAGCCATGAAAGTCATGAACCCCATCAAGGCGGAGAAATCCGGCACCGTGACCGACATCCTCATCGACGACGCGCAGCCGGTCGAATTCGGCCAGCCGATGCTGATTATCGAATAAGGCCGCGGGGGTGCGAAAGCGCCCGCGTGATACCGAGGCAAACCAAGGGATACCGTTATGTTCAAGAAAATTCTTATCGCCAACCGCGGCGAAATC
>DQGU01000090.1 GCA_003524565.1 Rhodospirillaceae bacterium | reverse complement strand
GAATGTGCGTCAGTGCCGCGAACTCGGCGCGGGGCTCGCGCGGATGCACCTGGCGCTGCAAGACTTTTCGACGGCGCGCGAAAACTCGCTCGGGCCGAAAGCCTGGGCGCCGATGTGGCAGGGCCGCAGCGAAGCGGCTGACGCCTTGCAGCCCGGCCTTGCCGCGACGGTGGACGCGGCCTTCGCGCGCATTCGCACGGCGCGTGCCTTCTCCGGCAGCCTGCCGCGCGGCACCATCCATGCCGACCTCTTTCCGGACAATGCCTTCTTCCTGGGCGACCGCTTCTCCGGCGCCATCGACTTCTACTTCGCCTGCACCGATGCGCTCGCCTACGATGTCGCCGTCTGCCTCAACGCCTGGGCGTTTGACGAGGGCAACGCGTCTGACGCCTCGCGGCTCGAATACAATTTCTCCAAGGGCGCGGCCCTGCTCGCAGGCTACCAGTCCGTCCGCCCACTGACGGATGACGAGCGCGCCGCCCTGCCGGCGCTCTGCCTCGGCGCGGCGATGCGGTTCTTCCTGACGCGGTTCGTGGACTGGACCTCGACCCCTGCCGGTGCCCTCGTGCGGCCAAAGAACCCTCTTGAATATGCCGCACGCCTGGCGTTCCATTTGCGCATGGAAAGCGCAGAAGGATATGGGGCGTGACACAGGGGCCGGAGCCCGCTGAAACTCTTCCCACCTATGCCACCTCGCCGCGCCCAAGGCGGGTGAAGCGGGTGTGGCTCGCCACATTTGTTGCGTCCATGGCCGCCTGTCTCAGCGTGACGCTGATCGGCTTCATCCTGATGGGCGTGACCGAGGCGCTGTTCTTCAGCGCGTTTGGTTCTGGCCTGCCCCTCGCGAAGGCAGGCTTCGGCGAAGGCGTGCAGCTCGCCGTGGCGCTCGCCAGCTACAATTTCTTCCTGTTCTTCGTCACCGTGCCGGCGGCCGCGCTGGTGCTCGGCTTGTCGGTCGGGCGGATGCCGCACCGGGGTATCACCGCGATGCGGCCCTACCTGCGCTGGGGCGCGATCTGGGGCGCCATTCTTGTCGGCGGCGTCACCGCCCTGTTCGGCAGTTTTGGCGGGGCCTCTTCGGCCTTCGGCGCGCTCGTCACCGGCGGCGCGATCGGCGCCATTGCCGGCACATTCTGCGGCTTCCTGATGCACAAGATCATCGACCCCGTGCGTCAGCTGACGGATGTGGATGTGGGCGTGTTCTGAAGCGCACTGCCAGGCCGCAACTGAAAAATCCCCCTTGAATCCGCTGCAGGTCAGGCGTCCCATGGCAAAGATTCGCCGGGAACACGGCGCATTGAAGGGGACCAGAATGCAGCTTTTCCACACCCTCCGCCCTGCCCTCATCGCGGCGGCGTCGACACTCCTGCTTGCCGGCCTTCCCGCGAGCGCGGACCCTTTAAAGGTCACGCAGGGACGGGTTGAGCTGCCAACGTCGGGACTGGTGATCGACTTGCCCGCCGTTGCCGGGCGAAGCTATGCGGTATCCTCCAGCTGGTCCCTGAGCGCCGAGACGGGAACCTTCGACACGCGCGACGTGATCGACGAGTTTGACGCCGGCGGCGCCCTGATCATCGGCACATGGGTGCAGAGCGGCTTTTTCGACGCCGGCAGCTGCGCAGGTGTGCTGGCTGAAACAAACCTCGACGCGTCCTGGTCCACGAAGACGACCCTGTGGGGCGAAAGCTGGGATGTGAAGGGCGGTATATTCACATTCGAGGGCAGCCTCGGGCGCCGCCCTGCCGCACAACTCTGCCGGGATGCCAAAGACGGCACCTCTCTGCTGCTGCATTACTATCTTGTTGACCGTCCTGACACGACCGGCCAGACGGAGACGATGCAGGCGGTGGCGGCCTCTGGCGTGATGGCGGCGGCATCGCGTTCGTACACGGACTATCGCGTAGCCGATGTGAAGCCTGCCCTGCGCCCCGAAGTCCGACGCCGGAGCGCAAGCGCGGCGCGCACAGTTTTGCTGAAGTCTAACGGGCTCACGGTCGACCTGCCGGAAGACGGCTATGTCTGGCTGACCTTCGATGGCGACGGTGTGGATTTCCTGGAACGCACGATGCCCTCTCTGCCGCCAACGACGGTGGAGGTGATGGCGCTGGAAGGATATTCCTGCGCCGAAGTGCTGGGCTCGTTCACGGAAAACCTTCTTCCGGAACACAAGCCGACAAACCTGCCGGCAGGCTGGTCGGCCGGTAATGGCCTCAATGTCAATGGCGAGCCGGAAATGATCATGTGCCACGCCCACGCAGACGGCGCGATGATGGTCGGCGTGTTTCAGGAGCAGAACCGGGATGTCAGCCACCTGCACCCTCTTCTTGGCGCCCTGACGAACGCCCGGCGCGAGAACTGAAACGGGCGGCCCGCTTGACGCCTCCGGCGAAGCGGGCCACGCCCCGAGGCATGAGCGATACGATTGAAATCTGGACTGACGGCGCGTGCAGCGGCAATCCCGGCCCCGGCGGCTGGGGCGCGCTGATCCGCTGGAATGGCCACGAGAAGGAACTGTTCGGCGGCGACCCCGCGACGACGAACAACCGGATGGAAATGCAGGCCGTGATCGAGGCGCTGAACGCGTTGAAGCGGCCTTCCAAGGTTATCCTGCATGTCGATTCCACCTATGTGAAAGACGGCAAGACGAAATGGATCCACGGTTGGAAACGCAATGGCTGGAAGACTGCCGACAAGAAGCCGGTGAAGAACCAGGAATTGTGGATCGCTCTGGAGGACGCCTGCGCGCGCCATGACATCACCTGGAAATGGGTGAAAGGCCATGACGGCGACGAGGGCAATGAACGCGCGGACGCGCTCGCTCGTCAGGGTACAGAGCAGGCGCGCGGGAAGAGGTAGGGTTCAGCCCTTGCGGCCACCCGCCTCGAAATAGGCATGCGTGCCGCGGGTAAGAATGCGGTCGGTTTCGGCGATGTCGTGGGCTTCGTAGTCGGGCTGGCCTTTGACCTCGGCGTAGACGTTGCCGAAATCCTGGTAGCAGGCGCCCAGCAGCGCCTCGAAACTGTCGATGACGAAATAGTTGTCCTGAAAATCGTCAATCTGGTAATGCGTTTGCAGCAAGCGCTTCACGTCAAAGCCGATGCGGTGTGGCGATGCGCTTTCAAGCGCGAAAACGGATTCCGTTGGCGATGACAAAATGCCAGCACCGTAAATGCGCAGGCCGTCTTTTTGCCGGATAAGTCCGAATTCGACCGTGTACCAGTAAAGCCGCGCGATTTTATGCGTCATGCCCATGCCTGCGGCTTTGAGCCCGCCCTTGCCGTACTCTTCCATGTATTTGGCGAAGGTCGGGTCGGCCAGCAGCGGCACATGGCCGAATACGTCGTGGAATACGTCAGGCTCCTGAATGTAATCGAGGCTGTCGCGCGTGCGGATGAAATTTCCGGCCGGAAAGCGGCGGTTGGCCAGCAGTTCGAAAAACGGCTCGTCCGGAATAAGCCCTTCGACAGGCACGACCTGCCAGCCGGTGCGCTTCATCAAAATAGCATTCACTTCGTCAAACGACGGTACACGCTCCGCATCGATGCCCAGTGTAGACATCGAGTCCATGAACAGGTCGATGGCGCGGCCTTTCAGGATTTCCTGCTGGCGTTTGAACAAAATGCGCCAGACGTCGTTTTCTTCTTCTGTATAGACGTGCTGGGGCACGATAAAGAAATCAAGGTCGCCGCGCGTCCATCCATCGCCCGGATTATAGTGCTTTGCCGATGCAAGGCCGCGGTCTTCGGGGATGTTGTTGGTCACGACGCTTTTCCTTTCATGAAACTGGGACGCTGGTCATCGGGCGTGTCGGGCTGGTTTTCGGGGCATGATGCAACGAAAGCCGGCAAATCGGCGCAGGCAGCATCAATCGCGCTGAGCACAGGCCATGCCGCCATATCCATTTCATAGCGGCGGGCGTTGTAAACTTGCGGCACAAGGCACATATCGGCCATGGTCGGCGCATCGCCGCAAACGAAGCTGCCTTTGTAAAATGGGCTGCGGGTGATAAGGGTTTCAAGCGCGTCAAAACCCTGGCGTATCCATTTCTGATACCATTCCATTTTTTGCGCCTGCGTGACGCCAAGGTCTGCCGTCAGGTGATTGAGGATTTTCAGGTTGTTGATGGGGTGAATATCCGCGACGTTCACCAGCGAAACCTGACGGACATAGGCGCGCATCTCCACACCCTGCGGCAGCAAGGCGGGCGCGGGGAATTTTTCTTCAAGATATTCCATGATGGCCATGGATTGCGTCAGGATGAAATCGCCATCGACCAGAGTGGGCACCAGCGATTGCGGGTTCAGCGCCTTGTATTCCGGCTTGTGCTGTTCGCCGCCGTCGCGCACCAGATGCACGGGGATATATTCAAACGGAATGTTTTTGAAATGCAGCGCCAGCCGCGCGCGATAGGCGCATGACGACCTGTAATAGCTATAGAGCTGCATCATGGCGATGACCCCTGAATATCCTGATAAAACCGATGGTTGGATTTTATCGGGCGGCGGGCAGGGCGGGCAAGTCTGTCCGCACTGCACAATTACATAATACCATACTTTTGATGTAAGTTCATGCTACCCTTGATTGACAGGCTGGCGCGTTATGTCTAAATTTTGATTTCTCATATTTATATCAACATTCAATGCGCGGGCGTCATGGGCTGGATAAAAACCCCTGAAGAAAAAGCGGCAGCACGTCAAAAACGTCTCGATAAGGGGCTGTTCAAAGATGATACGCGCAAGGTCATCGCCGCGCTTGATGCGGGCGCCAATCCGAACGCGCGCAACGAATACGGCTATAGCGCGATTTCCTATCAGGCCTCCAGCCGCCGCAATGAAGCGGTGAAGGTACTGCTGGAGCGCGGCGCAGACCCGAACGGCAAAACCGATAACGATTATTCCCCCCTGATGGCCGCGGCGTCGCATAATGATGTGGAGCTGGCAAAGCTTTTGTGCGCCCACGGTGCGAATATCAACGCGCAAAGCCACGATGGCCGCACGCCGCTGCACCATGCCGCCTATTGGGGGCGCGGAAAAATCATCCAGTTCCTGCTGTCGCAGGGGGCGGATACCACATTGCGCGACGGGCGCATGAACAGCGCGGCGGATATTGCAGCCAAAGAAAACTATCCGGGCGTTGCGGCGCTGCTGCGCGGGGAATTGGACGAAGTGCCCAAAGAAGACAATGCGCCTACTGTTGCTGGCTGGCACCTGACCGCACCGGATGAAATCGCGCGTATCGACGACAAACCCGCCATCGGCTATCGCATTACCGAGATTTTTAACTTTGGTGCAGGGGTATATAACCGCATCGCGCGCAATCTTGCGACCGACCACGAAAGCCAGTCCATGCGGCTGTTCGATGAAATGCACGGCAGCACAATATTGCAGCAGGCGGCCGAGGCTTTTGTACGCCTTGGCGGTGATACCGAAAACGCCGCGGCCGCGCAATCTTTGACGGCCAAAAAACCCGCAGGCCTGACGATGCACCCAAGCGGCAGGAGCGCCTGATGGGCATGTTTTTCGACAGCAAACAGGAAAAACTCGACCGCCGTGTTTATAAGGCGATTGACGCCAAAAACGTTGCAAAGCTGCAAGAGGCGCTCGATGCCGGCGGCGCGCTTGAAGCCAACGGCTATTGGGGCTGGGTTTATCATGCGGTGAATGCCCGTTTTGACGACGGCGTTTCGGTGCTGCTGGAACGCGGCGCGCCGGTCGATGCACGCGGGCCTTACGGCTATACGCCGCTGCGTATCGCGGCCACCAGCGGCCACCGCGATATCGCCAATGTTTTGCTTGCTGCTGGGGCGGATATTCACGCCGTTGATGAAACGGGCTGGACACCGCTGCACGGTGCTGCGCATGCGGGCAAGATGGATATGATTGTGTTCCTGCTGGAACATGGCGCGGATATGCAGGCGCGGGATAAACACATGAATACCCCCGCCGATATTGCGGCCAAGCAATACCCGCGCATTGCCGAATATTTGTGGGAAAAAATGGGCGTGGGGCAGGAAAAGCCGGAAACGACGCCGCTGGAGCCCGGCTGGCATCTGACGGGCGATGATGAAATCGCCCATGTGTCGGACAAACCGGCGATTGGCTACCGCTTTACGGATGTTTTTAATTTCAGCGCCAAAATCCACACACGGATTGCCGAAAACACCCGGACGCATGCCGAAAGCAGCAGCGTGAAAACATTCGCGGATTTGGAAGATAGCGCGCTGCTGGAGCAAGCTTTCGAAGCCTTCCGCGCACGCGGCGGCAAGGCGGATGATTATACGCTCGACAAGCCTAAAGCGCAGCCGGGGCTGCACCGCGGCGGCCCTCAGCCCTAAAATAATAACCGGCGTTTTTCTTACCCGCCATGTCCGCTGCGGCGTGCGGCGCGGCGTTCTGCCAATGACACATACTGGTATTGCGATACCTTTTGGTCAATCGCGCCGAATATCGATTTGCCGTTTGCATCCAGCATCTCTATTTTGACTGTTTCGCCAAACTTCATGAAGGGGGTTTTAAATTCCCCGTGTTCGACTTTCTCCAGCATGCGTTTTTCGACGATGCAGGAATGTCCTTTGCTGCGGTCAACGTTGGACACTGTGCCGGAGCCGATAATCGTACCCGCACAAAGCGGCCGCGTCTTGGCGGCGTGGGCGATAAGCTGTGCGAAGTCGAAAACCATATCGACGCCCGCATCCGGCTCGCCGAATTTTTCGCCGTTCCAGTAGCTGAGCAGCGGCAGGTGCAGTTTGTTGTCTTTCCACGCGGCGCCCAGCGTTTGCGGCGATACCGCAACTGGCGAAAACGCGCTTGAGGGTTTGGATTGCAAAAAACCGAAACCCTTGGCAAGTTCCGGCTGCGCGATATAACGCAGCGTTACGTCGTTGACCAGCATGACCAGTTTGATATGGCTGCCTGCGTCTTCCGCCGTTGTGCCCATGGGCACGTCGTCAGTGATGACGGCGACTTCGCCTTCGAAATCGATGCCCCAGTCGTCCTGCGCGAAAACAATATCATCCATAGGGCCGAGGAAACTGTCGGAGCCGCCTTGGTACATCAACGGGTCTGTCCAGAAACTCGGCGGCATTTCGGCGCCGCGTGCTTTGCGTACCAGCTCGACGTGGTTTACATACGCACTGCCGTCTGCCCATTGATAGGCGCGGGGCAGGGGCGATGCACATAGTTTCGGGTCAAACGGTTGCGGCGCGGCCTTGCCGGTCTCAAGGTCTTTGCAAAGCTGTTCCAGCTGCAAATGGCAATCCGGCCAATGCTCCAGCGCATATTGTAGCGTCGGGGCGATTTTTTCTGCCGATGTGGCCTTCGTCAGGTCGCCGCTGACCGCCATCAGCCGCCCGTCGCGGCCGTGTTTATAGGAAGCGAGTTTCATTTTGGTATTTGTTCCTGCTTATGCTTTCAAAACGCCGCGGCGCACTTGATCGTCTTCCAGCGACTGGAACAGCGCCTTGAAGTTACCTTCGCCGAAGCCTTCATTGCCTTTACGCTGGATGATTTCATAGAAAATCGGGCCGATGGCGTCTTTGGTGAAGATTTGCAAAAGCAGGCCCTGGCCTTTGGTCGGCGCGCCGTCCACAAGGATGTTCAGGGATTGCATGCGCGCGAGGTCTTCGCCGTGGCCGGGCACGCGTTCATCCACGCGGGCGTAATAGGTGTCTTTGGTTTCCTGAAAGTCGATACCTTTGGCATTCAGCTGTTCGACGGTGGCGTAGATATTGTCGGTGCCGAAGGCGATATGCTGGATGCCTTCGCCGTTATAACGCTTCAGGAATTCTTCAATCTGCGATTTATCGTCGGAGGATTCGTTGATAGGAATGCGGATTTTCCCGCAGGGGCTGGTCATGGCCTTGGATTTCAGGCCGGTCAGCTTGCCTTCGATGTCGAAATAGCGGATTTCGCGGAAGTTGAACAAATCGGTATAAAAATTCGCCCATTTGTCCATGTTGCCGCGGTTGACGTTGTGCGTCAGGTGGTCGAGGTACGTCAGGCCGACGCCTGCATTGGGCGCGGTGTCGGTAAAATTGAAATCGGTCTGGTAAATCGAACCTTTGTCGCCATAGACATCGACGAAATACAGAACCGAACCGCCGATGCCGACGACAGCGGGGATTTTCAGCTCGCCTGCGCCGATGTTGCCTTCAAACGGCACTGCGCCTTTTTCAAGCGCGCGGGCGTATGCTTTTTGCGCATCCTTGACGCGGAAGGCCATGGCGCGTGCCGCGCCGCCATTGCGGTCGGCGGCATAGGCCATCGCTTCGGGCTCTTCGTTCAGGATGAAGTTGATATCGCCCTGTTGCCACAGCGTGACTTTTTTGGATTTATGCGTCGCGGTTTTTTTGAAACCGAGGTTGGTGAACAAATCGACCAGTTCCTGCGGATTCTTGTGGCAGTACTCCACGAATTCAAAACCGTCGGTGCCCATCGGGTTTTCAAACAAATCGGCCATGGCGATGTCCTTCCTTCAAAGTCTGCGTGAATGTCATTGAACGAGAGTGAGTATTGATGCTTTTGCCGCTAAATTCAAGCCGTTCAGGGCAGGGGAGGGATTGTTATATTTCTGAAAAACATGATGCTTTGCACCATTTTTGGGCTTGGTTTTCCATGTTTGCAATTCTAATATGGCAACAGTTTTGATTTGCCACAGGAAAGTTTATGTCCAGCACCCCGCGCGGCCAGATGTCATTGCCGTTTATTCCGCCCGCATCCTGCGATTTGCGCGTCAGTTTCGAATTCTTTCCGCCCAAGACGGAAGAAATGGAAAAAACGCTATGGGCTTCGCTGGATGTTCTGGCGCCGCTGCAGCCGTCTTTCGTTTCGGTGACCTATGGTGCTGGCGGCTCCACGCGGGCGCGCACCCATGATATTGTGACGCGCATACAGGCGCAGACCGGCATTGGGGCTGCTGCGCATCTGACCTGCGTCGGCGCCACGCGCGATGAAATTGACGCGATTGCGCGCACCTATCTGGAGGCTGGCATCCGCCATATCGTTGCGCTGCGCGGAGATTTGCCGGGCGGGCAACAGAAATATGTGCCGCATCCGGATGGATATGCTTACGCGGCCGACCTTGTCGAGGGCTTGCGCAAAATTGCCGATTTCGATATCAGCGTTGCGGGTTATCCCGAAACGCATCCGGAAGCGCAAAACGCAGAAGCCGACCTTGAAAACCTGCTCCGTAAGGTGGATGCGGGTGCAAGCCGCGTGATGACGCAATTTTTTATGGAGCCGGAAGATTTTCTGCGCTACCGCGACCGCGTGGCGGCGATGGGCGTTTCCGTGCCCGTTGTGCCGGGTATCCTGCCGATTACGAATGTGGATAGAACCGTATCTTTCGCCAAGGCCTGCGGCGCGAAAATCCCCGCATGGATGCCGACGCTGTTCGAAGGCCTCGACGACCAGCCCAAAACCCGCCAGCTGGTGGCGGCGACGGTGGCGGCGGAGCAATGCCGTGTGCTGTATGAACACGGCGTGCGTGATTTCCATTTCTATACGCTGAACCGCGCCGACCTGACACTGGCGATTTGCCACATGCTGGGCTTGCGTGCTGCGCCCGCGCAGGATGTCAAGGCGAGGGCAGGTGGCGGCCTGTGATATAGGCCACAGCTTTTTTATTCTTGTTCGCGGCATCCGGCGCCGGTTTGCGAAACGGCTGCATCAACCTGTCATAGTTCTGGTCAAGGAAGGCCAGCGTTGCGCCCGTAATGCCCGCGACGTTAAGGGCGGTCGGGCCAATGCGCCCGCCCGCGCCCGGGCGTTCGGGGTATTTATACGCCGTCACGGTCATGTGGCCTGCAACAGGCACGCCGATAACGCTGATACCTTTAGATGCCGCGCCCTGCGCATCGACAAGCGAAAAGCCGTTCGTGACCGCAACACCCGCCTTCGTCCAGTGCGGGGTGGCTTTACCGTTTTCCAGCAGGTCGGCCCACAGCGGGTCGCGCACCACGGATTTTTTGGGGTCGAAGCTGACGCTATTACCCATGCCCGAAAATACGAAATCATGCGTGCCGACGCGCGTGGCGGGCTGCGCCTTCAGGTTCAGGATGGAGGCAAGCTTTTCAATGAAATTTTCAGGCGCAGGCGACGGCGTATAGATGGTTTCCATCTTGCCGTTCACTTCGCGGATGCTTTGAATGCTGGCGGCGACAACCTGAACCCGCCCGCTGTTCATGGCCTGACGGACGCAGCGGCCGATATCCGGCGTCACGCCGACGCGGTTTGTGGTCAGCAGCACGTCGTGCTTTGAAAACAGCTGCGCGAGCTGTTGTTTCGGGAATTTTTCGGCAACCTGCGGCACGAAACGCTCCCAGTAGGTGATGATTTCTTCGGATGTATATCCCGCGCGCGTCAGTTGCTTGAATTCCTTGACGATGGATTTGACAAGGCCGGGCACTGTCGTCGCCTGCATGAACGCGGGCGGCGTTTTGGTGAAGGGAAGTTCGGATTCCGGACGCGGTTCCCCGCGCAGGCGGCTGGCCATATATTCTTCGACGGGGGTGTCTTCGTAAGGCTTATGCATCAGCGCGCGGCGGGACATCATGGTGATTTTCCCTTCATGGCCGCTGTGGATGAGGCGCGCGGCGATGTCCATGGACGTCAGGCCGGTGCCGATAATCAGCACATCGCTGTTTTTGTGTTTGCACACATGCGCGAAGAAGTCATTCGCGGATTTTGAATAAGGCGTTTCGATGAAACGCGGGCTGTTCGCGGCGGCTGCGGCGAATTTCGGCGCCAGCGCGTCCTGAAAGCCGGTGGCCAGAACGACGTGCGCGCATTTAATTTTTTCGCCGCCGTCCAGCGTAATCGTTGTGTGGTTTTTATGTTCGGCGACTTTGGTTGCCTGTGCCATGACATAGCTGACGCGCGCCTTGCTGCCCGCTTTTTCAATCGCAAGACCGACCAGATGCTGCAGGTAATCCCCATACAGCTGGCGCGGCGGGTTGGTCAGGCATACGGACATGTCCGGATTTTTCTTGGACAAATCCTGAATGTATTCGACAAAAGTCGGAAAGCCCGCGGGCTGCATGCCGGCAGGGAACGGGTTGACGCGTTTCGCGCCGATGTTCAGGTTATGCTTTTTATATTCAGGCGCTTTGCCGTAGGCGAGGCCGGCGTGTTTTTGTTCTTCTTTGCGCTCGACCAGACGGATATCGACGGGCGATGTAATCGATGCGTCATCGGCGATGCGCAGCAAGGTGTGCAAAAGAACAGATGTGCCCGCAAAACCGCAGCCGACGATAACAAAGGGCTCGCTGGCTGTTGAAAAGGAGCTTTTGGGCGACTTGGGCATCGGCGATGCGTCCTTAGAAAATATGGATTTGATGAAAACCTATGAGAATTTACAGGAATTCATTAACATAACCAATAAAAATAATGGGGTACAAACACGAATTTTTGTCAAAATGCGGGGTAAAACCAGCC
>DQGU01000010.1 GCA_003524565.1 Rhodospirillaceae bacterium | reverse complement strand
GCTCTATCCGGCTGAGCTACGGGGACGTAGTGGCGGATGGGCGGGAGTATAGGGAAAAGCCGCTCGCCGTTCAACCACACCGCCGCTACGCCGCCGCGCACGAGGCGGGTTATGCTTTGCGCGCCGCAGCGCGGGCGGCCGCGTCCGCGCAAGCCTTTGTTTTTATGTGAACATCGCCCCGCACCAAGGGCGATTGCCAAGACGCGCGCGCGCTTATATAACTGTGTTCACCCCATAACCTGCAATTCCGGCCGCTGCATGGCCATGACAAACACAAGGATACTTGCATGAAACGCACGCTCCTTCTTCCTGCCGTTTTGGCGCTGGCGGTTATCGCCGGTACCGCGTTCTTTCTGACCCGCGGTGAAGATGCCCCTGCCGCCAGCTCCATGGCCACCGCCGCCGCAGACACCCGCACGCCGGACGAGCTTTTGCTGGCCGCGCGCGCCGCGTTTCTGGGTGACGGCACGGCGCAAAGCGATACGCAAGGCGCACAGCTGATGCTGAAAGCCGCCGCCGCCGGCAGCGAACAGGCCATCGGCTACGCCGGCACGCTTTACATGGGCGGCATCGGCGTTGAACACAACGTGACCAAGGCGCGCGAATGGCTGTCTAAATCGACGGACGAAGAAGCCCGCGCGCTGGCCGAAGCGCTGATGACCTTCGAAGCCGTGCTGGCCACCATGCCGGAAAACGAAGCAAAGCTGCAAGAAGCGATGGATGCGGAAAACGCCCACGAAAGCATCCGCGCGTCTTTCATCGCCGCGCTTGAGCGCGAAAAACTCGCCGCCGCCGAAACGGCTGCAGGTGATAATGCGGTAGGCGATAGCGCGGCAAACGAAGACGCCGCCCCCGCCGATGCAACCGCCGCAGATGCCGCACCGGAAATGCCGCAGCCCGAAGTAGCCGCAGATTCTGATGCCACCCCAGACGCAGCGGCCGAAGGCGAAAAAGCTGCAGGCGAATAACCCCCGCACCACAAACGCATACGGAGCATTATCATGGATATCAAAGGTCTTGCAGTCATTGTCACCGGCGGCGGTTCGGGCATGGGCGCCGAAGTTGCGCGCCATCTGGCCAAAGCCGGCGCGAAGGTCGCCGTGCTCGACATCAACAAAGCGAATGTCGAAGCCGTCGCCAAGGAAATCGGCGGGCTGGGCATTGAATGCGACGTCACCAGCGACGAAAGCGCCAAGGCGGCCTTCGCCGCTGCACGCGCGGCACACGGCCCTGTACGCGTTTTGATGAACTGCGCGGGCATCGCCCCCGGCGCGCGCGTGGTGGGCAAGGACGGCCCGCATGACCTCGGCTTTTTCTCCAAGGTCATTGGCGTGAATCTTGTGGGTTCGTTCAACATGCTGCGTCTTGCGGCGGCGGAAATGTCCACGCTCGATACCCTGAACGAAACGGGCGAGCGCGGCGTGATTATCAACACCGCATCGGTCGCGGCGTATGAAGGCCAAATCGGCCAGGCCGCCTATTCAGCTTCCAAGGGCGGGATTGTCGGCATGACCCTGCCCGCCGCGCGCGAGCTGGCGCGTTTCGGCGTGCGCGTTGTGACCATCGCCCCCGGGCTTATCGGCACGCCGATGCTGCTGGGCATGCCGCAGGAAGTGCAGGACAGCCTGATTGCGACCACCCTCTTCCCCAAACGCCTTGGCCTGCCGGAAGAATTCGCCAAACTGGCGCTGCATGTCATCGACAACGCGCTGATTAATGGCGAGACCATCCGCCTTGACGGCGCGGTGCGCCTCGCGCCGAAGTAAGGCGCGGTGCGCGGGCGGTTTGCATACCTGCTGGCGGCGGCCGTTATGGCCGCGGGGCTTTTGCTGCCCGCCGGCAGCGCCCCCGCGCAGATGAATATTTTCGACAAGCCCGCATGGGAAAAAGACCTGCGCCGCATCATGTGGCGTCACCGCAGCTGCGCCGCGCTGAAATCCTACATCTGGGAAGTGGGCGATGCGGAGAAAATCATCACCCGCGATTACGGCCTTTTCGGCACGCCGCCATCGCCCACGGACTTTGTGCCGCTTTATGATGTTTCCGCTTTCATCTTCGCCAGCTATATGGCCGAGCGCACGGGCGGCAAGCTGGACGATGCGCAAATATCCGCGCTCACTATGCGCGACGGGTATAACGCGCCCCTGTCACGCAGCTGCAATATATCGACATCGGTCGGCAGCTGTTTTGGCAATATGGGCGGGCACAAAAGCCGCACCGGCACAGACGGCGAATTTTACTATGGCCCCGGACATATCCAGCAACTTGCCATGCAGCTGGAACTGGGCACCTACCGCGACGGTGACATGCGTGACGAATATGGCGGGCAGCTGCGCGCGCCGTCCATCCATTTTATTTTCAACAGCCTGCGCCTGTTCGACGGGCTGCACATGCGGCCGGAGAACCTGTCGAAATTCCTGCGCGCGGTTGTGGGCGGCAAGCTGAAAATAAGCGCGCTTCTCGGCACGCATGCCGTTTGCCTTGACCCGCAGAAATGTCCGGATACGCCCGTGCTTTATGCCCCCGCGCCGCGCACGCGCGATTACAGCCTCGGCCACTGGGTGGAAAAGAACGCCGATACCGGCGAGGTTGAAGCCTATAGCATGACCGGCAAAAACGGCATCTACGTCTGGATTTCCGCGGACAAAAAACACTACGGCTACGTCATTCCGCTGGATGACGGCATCAACCGCAGCGCCGCGGGCATCGGCTGCGGCCGCGCGATGTATAAAGCCGTTCTGCGCGGCACGCAAAAAGCCGCACCCGCGAAATAAGCGCAGATTCTCTGCATTTTTTACAAATTTGTGCATTGCGTCAAAATGCGCAATCCGTTAACCTGCGATTCCAGCAAACAATATAAACACGAGGATAACGCACATGGCGGCGGCAGATATCGCATGGCTGGTAATGGCCACGGCACTTGTACTTTTGATGACCCCCGGGGTCGCTTTTTTCTACGGCGGCATGGTCAGCCGCAGGAGCGCGGTTTCCACCAAATTCCAAAGCTTCGTCTGCCTCGGCATCATCGGGCTTCTGTGGGCGGTTTGCGGTTATAGCCTCGTTTTCTCCGGCGATAATTTCGGCTTCATCGGCAACCTCGACATGTTCATGCTGAACGGCGTGGGCATGGAGCCGCATCCCGTTTACGCAAACACCGTGCCGCAAACACTGTTCATGCTGTTTCAGGCAACCTTTGCCATGATTACCCCCGCGCTGATTACAGGCGCGGTGGCGGAACGTATCCGCTTCAAGGCATGGCTGGTCATCATGCCCGTGTGGTCGCTTCTGGTTTATGTCCCCGTCGCCCATTGGGTCTGGGGTCCCGACGGCTGGATTGGCAAAATGGGCGGGCTTGATTTCGCGGGCGGGCTTGTCGTGCACATGACATCGGGCTTCGCCGCACTGGTCGCCGCCCTCACCTTTGGCCCGCGCACGAACTTCAACCCTGCGGAAAACAACAGCTTCAGCGCGCCGATGGTTTTGCTTGGCACCGCTTTTCTGTGGTTCGGCTGGTTCGGCTTTAACGCGGGTTCCGCCCTTGGCGCGAATGCGCTGGCCGCACATGCCGCCGCGACCACGGTTTTCGCCGCAGCCACCGCCATGACGGTCTGGATTATCTGCGACTGGACCATCGGCGGGCGTCCGACCGCTATCGGCGCTGCCGTTGGCGCGGTTGCGGGGCTTGTCGCCATCACGCCGGCGGCCGGTTTTGTAACGCTGCAGGCGACGCTGGCCATCGGCGCGGTGACGGCGATTGCCTGCAACTTCGTCGCGCGGCTTATCAAGCACAAATTGAAAACCGATGACACCGTGGATGTTTTCGCCTGCCACGGTATCGGCGGCCTGCTTGGCGCTATCCTGACGGCGGTTTTCGCCACCAAGGAAGTGAACGAAGCCGGCGCGGACGGGCTTTTGTATGGCAGCAGCGCGCTGTTCACCGCGAACCTTTTGGGCGCGCTGGCGGTTATCGCCTATACGATGGTTATGACGTTTATCATCCTCAAGACCATCGGCTTTTTCATGGACATGCGCGTAAGCGCGGAGGAAGAGCAGCGCGGCCTCGACAAAACCCAGCACGGGGAGCAGGCGTTTATTCTCTGACCCCCGCATCATCCCCTACGCATAAAAAAACAGCGCCCGCAAACGGCGCTGTTTTTTTTATGCTGCAAGTTTTGAGCTCTATTTTTTCGCGGCGGGTTTCGTGCGCGGCGCGATTTTATCCATGAAGGTTGCAAGCGCGATGTCTTTTTCCGTCACCCCGCCCGCGTCATGCGTGGTCAGCGTCACATCGATGCGGTTATAGACATTGAACCATTCGGGGTGATGGTTCATCTGCTCCGCCTTGATGGCCACGCGCGTCATAAAGCCGAAAGCCGCGCTGAAATCGTCGAACGAAAACGATTTATGGATAGCCCTACGCCCCTTCGTACGCTGCCATCCCTTATTTTTTGCAAGAAACGATTCGATGGATTGACTCTGTGTCGCTTTTTTCATTGTCCGATTCTCTCCGATTCGATATAGTGAAACCAGTTTAGCGATTTTCGGGGTCAAGTCAGTTGGAAACCAAAGCGATTTTCGTGGGATTCACTGTGCCGCCATCTCTTGAAGACATTCAGGAGATTGCTGAATCTATTATCGACGAACTGCCGGAAAGCATCGACAAGTACATCCGCAAGCTGAAGATTATCGTGGAAGATTTCCCCGATGCCTTTGTCGAGCAGGAACTGGAACTTGAAACGCCTTTCGACCTGCTCGGTTGCTACCAGAGCGCAGGGCCGGCCGCCATCGGCCACCTCGCCTCCGGCGGCAAACGTCAGGACAGCCTTTATCTCTACCGCCGTCCCATCCTCGACCAATGGGCGGACAGCAGCGAAGACCTGACACGGCTTGTCAACCGCGTCATCCTGCACGAGATAGGGCACCACTTCGGCTTCACCGCCGAAGACATCGAGATGTACGAGGAGGACATGTTCGGGGCGACGGCCCTGCACAATGACGCCGGTTAGGGGTTTCTTGGCGTCTGGTTGCTCCTTTTATACAGGGAGGGCCGCCTGCGCGACATTCGCGCGGCGGCCCTTTTTGTTGGCGCATCCCTTTATTTTAAGCCTGTTTTGTCACATCGTTTCAACGCATTGCACGCTTTTGCAATAAACGG
>DQGU01000133.1:4158-4429 GCA_003524565.1 Rhodospirillaceae bacterium | reverse complement strand
TTTAATGGGCTTGCATGGCTTCGTTGAGAAAAAATTTACGTCACACCGGCGCAGGCCGGTGTCCAGAAAGAAAAACATGCCCGCCCTTCATATCCGGAAAAACACAAGGGCTGCCGCGCCATGACGGAAATCCTGACCGCCCTTGGCCTGATGTTTTTGCTGGAGGGCGCGCTTTATGCGGCCTTTCCGCGCGGCATGCGCGATATGCTGGGCAAAATCGCGGAAATGAACGATGGTCAGATACGCAGGCTCGGCCTTGTCTCTGCCACGC
>DQGU01000133.1:0-3939 GCA_003524565.1 Rhodospirillaceae bacterium | reverse complement strand
GGCTCGGCCTTGTCTCTGCCACGCTCGGCTTTTTGCTGGTTGCGTTTATGCGTCTGGGCTGAAGCCGCAAACCCCGATTTATGTTTTTTGACAAATAGTTAGCCCGTGCAGCTTGACCTCCGCCGCGGGCAGGCATACCTATTATAGGGCGGCTGCCGTCGGCGGGTGTTCAAACCCCCGTGCGCCGCCTTTATTCAAACGCTTCCCCAAGGAGGTTGTCATGGCTTTGCGCCGCTCTTTCGTATCCCTGCTCGCCGTCTCTACGCTGGCCTTCGGCCTTGCCGCCCTGCCCGTCATGACCGCGCAGCCCGCCCCCGCCGCCGCACAAAGCGCCGCCCCACCCAGCTTTGAAGACTTGGCCGAGCGTTTGCTGCCGGCTGTTGTGAACATCTCGACCACATCAAAAGTCGTGCAAACCGCGCCGCAGCTGCCGCAGTTTCCGCCCGGCTCGCCGTTTGAAAACTTTTTCAAGGATTTCTACGAACAATACCGCGACCGTCTGCCGCAGCAGATGCCGGATAAAGTCTCGGCCCTCGGCTCCGGCTTTATTATCGATGCGCAAAAAGGATATGTGGTCACCAATAACCACGTCATCAAGGATGCCGACGAAATCCGCGTGATTTTGCATGACGACACGTCGCTGGACGCGACGCTGGTCGGCGTGGATGAAAAAACCGATTTGGCTGTTTTGCAAGTTAAAACCGAAGGCCGCCAGCTGACCGCCGTCAGCTGGGGCGACAGCGACAAGGCGAAGGTCGGGTCGTGGGTGCTGGCCATCGGCAACCCGTTTGGCCTTGGCGGCACGGTCACGGCGGGCATTGTTTCCGCCCGCCAGCGCGACATCAACGCGGGGCCTTATGATGATTTCATCCAGACCGACGCCTCCATCAACCGCGGCAATTCGGGCGGGCCGATGTTCAACATGGATGGCAACGTCGTCGGCGTGAACACGGCGATTTTCTCGCCCACGGGCGGCTCGGTCGGTATTGGCTTTTCGGTGCCGTCGAACCTTGCGCGCAATGTGGTGGAACAGCTGGTGAAATACGGCCAGACGCGCCGCGGCTGGCTGGGCGTGCGCATTCAGGACGTCACGCCGGAAATCGCCGAAGGCTTCGGGCTTAAGGGCAAGGCGCGCGGCGCGCTGGTCTCCAGCCTGACCGAAGGCAGCCCCGCGGGCAAAGCGGGCATCCGCGAGGGTGACATCATCCTTACCTTCGACGGGCAGGACATCGATGCCATGCGCAAACTGCCGCGCATTGTGGCAGAAACCGAAGTGGGCAAGAAGGTCCCCGTGACCATCTGGCGCGAAGGGGCGGAAACCACATTAACGGTCGAACTTGGCCAGATGGAATCCACCGAAAAAGCTGCCGATGAAAAAGCGCAAACCGGCACGCCTGCCCCGGCCGCCATCTCTGCTGCCAAGGACATACCCGAAATCGGCTTGAGCGTCGCGCCCATCAGCGATACGCTGCGCCAGCTGCACGGCATCCCTGACACCGCCACGGGCGTTGTGGTCACGCAGGTGACCAAAGACAGCGGCGCAGCCGAGCGCGGTGTGGCCGTCGGCGACGTGATTGTCGAGATTGACCAGCAAGACAGCGCATCGCCCGAGAACGTCGCGCAAAAAGTGGCGGAGGCGAAAAAGGCCGGCCGCACGTCTGTGCTGATGTTCGTCGCGCGCAAGGAAGACCGCCGCTTCATCGCCCTGCGCCTGAAGTAAAAGGGAGCCGCGCGCGCATGCCGGACGCACAAAAACGGCAAACCGTGGTCGTCATCGGCGGCCCGACGGCGAGCGGCAAGTCAGGCCTTGCCCTTGCCGTGGCGCAGGCCGCAAACGGCACCGTTATCAATGCGGATTCCATGCAGGTTTATAACGGCCTTGCAAGGCTGAGCGCGCAGCCGCCCGCCGCCGATACCGCCGCCGCGCCGCACCGGCTTTACGGCGTTTTACCCCCGTCCGAAATATGCAGCGCGGTGCGCTGGCGCGATATGGCGCTGGACGAAATCGCCCGTGCGCAGGGCGAAGGACGCCTGCCGGTGATTGCCGGCGGCACGGGATTTTATATCCGCACCCTGACCGACGGCATCAGCCCCATGCCCGAAGTGTCCCCGCACCTACGCGTACAGCTGGCCGCCGAAATCGCGGCGGAGGGCAACGAGAATTTTCACAAACGCCTTGCCGCGCAAGACCCCGTGATGGCCGCGCGCCTGCACCCCGGCAATACGCAAAGACTGATACGCGCGATGGAGGTATTGATGCATACGGGCAAGAGCCTTGCCGAATGGCAAGCCCTGCCACCCGCGGGCACGCCGGCGCATTTGCGTTTTATCAAGGTTGCGCTTTTGCCGCCGCGCGACGTTCTTTACACCCGCTGCAATGCGCGGTTTTTGCAAATGATGGACGACGGCGTGCTGGAAGAGGTCGAAAGCTTTCCGCCGCCGCAAAAAGACGCCGCATGGCCGCTGCACAAAGCCCTTGGCTATCCGGAGCTGCGCGCCTATCTGGACGGCAAGCTGAGCCGCAGCGATGCCATCATCGCCGCGCAGCAATCGACGCGCCATTACGCCAAGCGTCAGGTCACATGGTTCCGAAATCAAATGGCCGCGGATATTGTGCTGGAAACGCCGGATGCCGCCGCCATTCTGGCCGCGCTTTGACACGCGGCGCAGCCGCAAGCATCAGCAGATAGAAAAATCCGGCAGATTAGAAAATGCGGTCGAGGGTGCTTTTCTTTTTCTCGATAACCGGCACGTCGCCTTCGGTCGCGGGCTTGCCCTCGGCCTTGTTCTTTTGCAGGCGCTCGGCTTCGGCCTTCGCATCAACAACGGAGCTGGGGGCCTTGGACAAATCGGCCTCGTTCCCCTCTTCCCAGAAAATCAGTTTGTCGGCGACAGTGCGGCTTTGCAGCGCGATGTAGCCGTTGTCGCGGTTAATCGCCGTGCGGATATCGGGGTCAGCCTGCGCGGCGCCCGTTTGCGCAAGGAAGGATTGCTCCGCCGTGCCGCCTACCGCTTTGGTGCCTGCCGTATTGCCCATCAGCACACCGCGCGCCTGCTGCGTCACTTCGGACGCGGGCGGCAGAATATCGCCCGACGGCGGACGCAGACTGTATTCGGGCGGCAAGGTCAGCGGCGCGCGTTTGACCACCGCGAATTCATCGGGCGAATTGCGCCCGACGCCCAGCTGGCGTTTCACGCCATCGCAGCCCGACAGCACCGTCGCAGCCAGCAAGGCGGCGGCGACAAGCGACAGGCGCGGAAAAACACGGGATGCTGATTTTTGCATGGCTCTTTTCCTAAAAACGGCTTTGCGTCCTGCCGGTATTCCCGTGCTGAAACGTCAGCCGAGAATCCCTTTATCTTTGGACGTCAGGGTATCAATTACCAGAAAAAGCGCCCCGATGGCAATACAGCTGTCGGCCAGGTTAAAGGCCGGCCAATGGAAGCCCGCGGCATGCACATCCACGAAATCAGCCACGGCGCCGAAACGGACACGGTCGATAACGTTGGCAATCGCGCCGCCGACAATCAAGGACAGGGCGGCGGCCAGCAGGCGGCTGCGCGCCACGGCCAGCCAGACGATAAGCGCCAGCGCGACGGTCAAAGACAGCGCGATGAACACAAGTGCCAGCATGCGGCTTTTTTCCATGTCGGCGTTATCGCTGAACAGGCCGAAGCTGATACCGGTGTTCCAGACCATCACAAAATTCAGAAAACCCGTGATTTCACGGCTTTGATAGACTTCGCGCTGGTCGATGAAAAATTCCAGCGGCTGGCGCGTCATGAACCAGTCCTGAAACGCGGGCGTATCGCCGCCGGCACGCAGCATGGTTTCAAGCACAAGCCATTTGGTATATTGGTCTGCAAAAATGATGGCGCAAATAACAAACATCCCGAACAAGAAAAACTGTCCGGGGCGAAATTTTTTGGCGGGCAGCG
>DQGU01000142.1 GCA_003524565.1 Rhodospirillaceae bacterium | reverse complement strand
GAACGGCCTTGCGCCCACAACCTCGACCACGATGTCGCTGGCGCTGGGCGATGCGCTGGCGATTACGCTGCTGGAGCGCAAGGGATTCACCGCGAAAGATTTCAAAATCTATCACCCCGGCGGCAAGCTGGGCCAACAGCTGATGCGCGTATCCGAAATCATGCACACCGGCGATAAACTGCCCGTGGCGAGCGAGAATATTTCCGTGCGCGAAGCCGTAGACATCATCAGCAAGAAAAGCCTTGGCTGTATAGCGCTTGTCGATGCGAACGGCGTTTTGAGCGGGCTGATTACCGACGGCGACCTGCGCCGCCACCTGCTGGATGACAACATCGCGCAAAAAACGGCAAAAGATATCATGAGCCGCACGCCCAGAACCGCCGCCCCCGATATGATGGTGGCGGAGGCGATGGCTGTGATGAACGACCTTAAAAACACCTTCCGCAAAATCACCACCTTGATTGTTGTGGACAATACGCAGAAACCCGTCGGCGTCCTGCACCTGCACGATTGCCTGCGCGCCGGATTTGCGTGAATACCCCGAACCCGCAACCCCCGAAGCCACGCCTGCGCGGATATGACCCCGCACGCGCCGGCCGCGCCGCAAAAATCGGCGTCGGCTATACATGGTTTGTGCGCATCGCGCGGCTTGCCCTGCCGCTTTGCGCGCTGGTGATTGTGGGCGTGGTTATTTTCCGGCTGTCGGGCGACGATACGCAGCAACCCGTCAATATCGCCGAAATGCCGGCAGAGGAAAAAACCGTCCCCGGCGAAATCGACATGGTCGAGGTTAAATATCAGGGCGCCGATGCCGAAGGCCGCCTTTATACCGTCACCGCCGCGCATGCCCGCCGCGACATGAGCGCGCCGAGCAGCCTGACACTGGACAAGCCCCGCGCCGACATCGCCCTTGATGGCGACAAATGGCTGGCCGCGCATGCCGAAAAAGGCCTTTACGACAACGATGCGGGCTCGCTTTACCTGTCGGACGGCGTGACGCTGTTTCATGATGACGGGTATGAACTGAAAATGCAGGACATGCGCATCGCGCTCAAAACCCGTACCGGCGTCACCGAAAAACCCGTCTCGCTGCAAGGCCCCGCCGCGCTGCTGGACGCCAGCGGCATGAATATCGACAAGGGCGGCGAAGTGATTGTGTTTTCGGGCCCCGTCCATGTCACGCTGCACGGTCTTGGCCGTGAAAAAAGGGGCGGATGATGAAACACCAGACCCTCGCCGCACTCACGCTTGCCATGCTGATGGGCATATCCGGCGCAAACGCGCAAACGCCCATCCAGAACAACAGCGATGCGCCTGTCGAGATTTTTGCGGACAGCACGCTTGAATGGAACCGCGTCCAGAAAACCTATACCGCGCGCGGCAATGCGATTGCGCGGCAAGGCAAAATGCAGGTCAAAAGCGATACGCTGACCGCGCATTACAGCGGCGGGCAAGCAAATAGCAGCACAGGCGGGCTTGGCAGCAGCATTGAAAAAATGACCGCGAACGGCAATGTCGAAATCACATCTGCGCCCTATACAGCCTTTGGCGACAAGGCGGTTTATGATATCGCCAGCGGCATGGCGACGCTGACAGGCAGCAATCTGCGCATCGAAACCCCGACGGAATCGCTGAGCGCGCAGGAAAAAATCGAATTTGATACGGCCAAAAACCGCCTGAGCGCCATAGGCAACGCCACCGCCAGCCGCGGCACGGACAGCTTGATGTCAGATAACCTCGTCGCCCATTTCGCAGGCGGCAGCGACGGTGCCATGACACTGCAGCGGATTGTCGCAGACAGCGCCGTGACCGTTAAAACAGCCCGCGAAACCGTCACCGGCGACAGCGGCGTTTACGACGTGGCCGCGGGCAAAGCGACGCTGCGCGGCAAAGTGCGCATCTTGCAAGGCGAAAACTGGCTGGAAGGCACGCGCGCCGAGGTTGACCTTAAAACCGGCGTCAGCAAATTATTCGGCGATGCCCCGCGTGATGCGGCGCGGCCGTCTTTGACCATCAATGGCGTCGCAACGCCGCCCCCCGCCCCTGTCGGCGATGGACGCGTGCGCGGCGTTTTTTACCCCAAGAAAAAAGAAACCACACAAACGCCGTAACCTGCCATGAGCGACGAAAAAGAAAAAAAGAAACCCGCACGGCGGGAGCCTAAACTGGTGCAAAGCGGCCTTTCGGTCGAACACCTGATGAAACGCTATAAACGCCGCCCCGTTTTGCGCGACGTATCGCTGCATGTGAAGCGCGGCGAAGCCGTGGGGCTTTTGGGCCCGAACGGCGCGGGGAAAACGACCTGCTTTTACATCGTGACGGGGTTGATTGACCCTGACAGCGGCAACATCAAGCTGGACGGCAAAGACATCACCGGCCTGCCCATGTACCGCCGCGCGCGCCTCGGCATCAGCTACCTGCCGCAGGAATCGTCCATTTTCCGCGGCCTGAACGTCGAAGACAACATCCGCGCTGTACTGCAAGCCGTGGAGGAAGACCACCACCGCCGCGAACACATGCTGGAAGAGCTGCTGGCCGAATTTTCAGTCACGCACCTGAGATTCACCCCCGCCGTCGCCCTGTCAGGCGGGGAGCGCAGGCGCGTCGAGATTGCCCGCGCGCTCGCCACGCACCCGCAGTTCATTTTACTGGACGAGCCCTTGGCCGGTATCGACCCGATTGCGGTTGCGGAAATCCGCGACCTTGTGAAGCATCTTAAAAACCGCAATATCGGCGTTTTGATTACAGACCATAACGTGCGCGACACGCTGGATATTGTTGACCGTGCCTACATCCTGCACGGCGGGCAGGTTCTGATGGAAGGCAAGCCTGAAGACATCGTGAACCACAAAGACGTGCGCCGCGTGTATCTGGGCGAAAAATTCACTCTGTAGTCCGCCTGATTTAACCGAACACCCGAGCCCCGCCCCGCGCGTGACACCGCCGCGCGCACCTGTTATATTAAAAGACAGGGAGTAGGGAATGTCTATCAACCAGCGCTTGGATTTACGTCAGGGTCAAACCCTGACCATGACGCCGCAGCTGCAGCAGGCCATCAAGCTGCTGCAGATGTCGAATATCGAGCTGGCGGAATTCCTTGAGGCGGAAATCGAAAAAAACCCCCTGCTTGAAAAAGACGACGGCACGCAAAGCCCCGCATCGGAAAGTGTGGAGGCCGAAGAAACCGCCCGCCCCGGCGATGGCGACATCCTGACATCGCATAACGCCGACGGGCAGGATGCCTTCGCCGCCGACCGCGCCGCAGCGGACGACCGCCCGCTGGATACCGATTTCGACAATGTTTTCACCGGCGGCGACATGGCGCCGCAAGAAGGCGGATACGACGCCTTCGCCACCGACAGCTTCGCCAGCGTCGGCAGCGGCGGCAGTTTAAAATTCGACGACCCCGATTTCAGTTTTGAAAACACCATGGCGAAGGAGCAGACGCTCCGCGACCATCTGGAAGAGCAAATCCAGCTGGAATTCGAAAACGCGGGCGACCGCGCGATTGCCCGCGTGCTCGGCGATTATCTGGACGAAGCCGGGTATATCCGCGCCGACTTGCCCGCACTAGCGGAGCGTCTGGGCACCGAGCTTGCGCGCGTGGAGCGCGTTTTGGATACGCTGCAGCGCCTCGACCCTGCGGGGTTATTCGCGCGCAGTCTCAGCGAATGTCTGGCCTTGCAACTGCGCGAGCGTGACAGGCTCGACCCTGCCATGCAAAAACTGCTGCAAAACCTCGACCTTTTGGGCGCGCACGACCTTAAGAAACTCCGCAATATTTGCGAAGTGGACGAAGAAGACCTGCGCGATATGATTGCGGAGATTAAAACCCTCAACCCCAAACCCGGCCTCGCCTTCGACCGTTTTATCAGCCAGACCGTGGTGCCGGATGTTTTGATGAAGCCGCTGCCTAAATCGCGCGGCGGCGGCTGGGCGGTGGAGCTGAACAGCGACACCCTGCCGCGCGTTCTGGTCAACCGCACCTATTACGCGGAAATCACCAAAAACGCGACGGGACAAAAAGACAAGGAATACCTGAGCGCGCAAATCAACTCGGCCAACTGGCTGGTGCGCGCGCTTGAACAGCGCGCCGAGACGATTTTGAAAGTCGCGACAGATATCATCGTGCAGCAGGAAGCGTTTTTTCTCTACGGCGTCGAATACCTGAAACCGCTGGTACTGAAAGACGTTGCAAGCGCCATCGGCATGCACGAAAGCACCGTCAGCCGCGTGACCACCGG
>DQGU01000261.1:1061-24756 GCA_003524565.1 Rhodospirillaceae bacterium | reverse complement strand
AGGCAGCCTGCGCTGGTGTAGCATTTGGCGACGAATTCAAGGTCGCCGACTTCGGCGCCGGTTTCTTCGAGCGCTTCACGGCGCGCGGCGTCTTCGACGCTCTCGCCATCGTCAACGGCGCCTGCGGCGACTTCGTACAAAAACGGATTGTCGCAGCCCGCCATCATCGCGCCGAGGCGGAATTGCTGGTTTAGCAAAATGCGGTCGCTTTCGGGGGCATAAAGAAGTACGGCGGCGATTTTTTTGCAAAACATGACCTCGCGCGTCATCTCTGCCGCTTCGCCCTTTCCGCGCAGGCTTTGGGGTACGCAGCTGATGGTCTCCAGCCGGTGGTATCCGTCGAATTCAACCTTGCGCGCTGTGATGCGCGCGGCGCTCTGGGCTGTTTTGTCCGTCATGTGCCTTTTGTCCCTCTTTGCTTTTGTATTTTTATGGTTTTTACCGTTCCCGAAGTGTAGCTTGGGGGCGAGGGGCGTTCAAGCGGCGGGCGCAAATTTTTCCTATACATATCAAAATCTTGTGCGGCGCGCGCAGGGTTTGGCCATGCTGCGCCGTGTCATGGTGCAGGACGGGGTTTCAAACGGCATAATCCTTGCAGTTTCCCTTGCGCAAAAATCAATCCGGCCCAGAGGCCGCAGCGGAGTTCAGGCGTGAAAAAGAAAAAATGGGCGGTAATGGCGGTTCTTTTGTGCGTCGCAGCAGGCGGCGGATATTATTATACAAAATCCCGCGCAGCGGAGGAAAAAGCAGCAGCCGTTTCCACCGTCATGACGATTGAAACGGGGATGATAGAAGACCTCGTGACCGCGCAGGGCAAGCTGGAGCCGAAAGAATACGTCGATGTCGGCGTGCAGGTATCGGGGCAGCTGGAAAAAATCCACGTTGATTTGGGCGATGCCGTCAAAACCGGCGATTTGATTGCCGAGATTGACCCCAAAATTTACGACGCGCAGGTGCAGTCCGGTCAGGCGCGCGTGAAGCAGCTGAGCGCGCAGGTCGCGCAGCAGCAGGCATCTATCAAACTCGCGCAGCAGCAGCATGCGCGCAACGAACAGCTTATCAAGAACAACGCCATCAGTCAGGACACGTTCGATAGCACCGAAACGGCGCTGACTGTCGCGCGCGCGCAGCTCGAAGCCTTGAGCGCGCAGATGGAAGAGGCGCAATCCAGCCTTGACGAAAGCAAGGCAAACCTCGGCTATACCAAAATCTACGCCCCCATGGACGGCACGGTGGTTGTCAAGGATGTGCGCGAAGGCCAGACGCTGAACGCATCGCAATCCGCGCCGACCGTGGTGCAGCTGGCCAATCTCGACGTCATGACCGTGCGCGCGCAAGTGGCGGAGGCGGATGTGATGCGCCTTAAAACGGGGATGGAAGTTTATTTTACCACTCTCGGCTCCCAAGGCCGCCGCTGGCAGGGAGAAGTGCGCCAGATTTTGCCGTCGCCCGAGGTTATCAACGATGTTGTTCTTTATAACGTGCTGGTCGATGTCGATAACAAAGACCGCCAGCTGATGACGGGCATGAGCACGCAGATGTTCTTCGTCCTTGGCCGCGCGGAAAAAGTGCCGCTGCTGCCCGTTGCGGCGCTGGGCAAACGCGTCGCCTCAGAAGACAGCGACAAGGGGCAGGCGTATGAAGTGCGCAAGGTCGTGGCACCGGGCGTCACGCACACCGAGATTGTGCGCATAGGCCTGATGAGCCGCACCATGGCCGAAGTGCGCGGCGGACTTTCTGCGGGCGACAAGGTGGCAGCTGCGGCTGCGCTTTTGCCTGCAAACGGTAACACGGGCGGCGGCCGCGGTATGCGCGGCGGCATGCCGCGGCTTTGACAGGGCGGGCGGTTCGGGTATGAGCATGCTTATCGACATCAACAACGTATCGCGACATTACCAAAGCGGCGATACGACCGTGCGCGCGCTCGATGGCGTGTCGCTGCAAATCGGCACGGGTGAATTTGTGGCGATTATGGGGCAATCGGGCTCGGGCAAATCGACGCTGATGAATATCCTCGGCTGCCTCGACCGTCCGACGGGCGGCAGCTATCATATTCATGGCACCGATGTCGCGGGGCTGGATGGTGATGCGCTGGCGGCGCTGCGGCGGCGCACTTTCGGGTTCGTGTTTCAGCGGTATAACCTGCTCTCGACCGCGACGGCAGAGGAAAACGTGGCGATTCCGGGCCTCTACGAAGGCCTGCCGCGCGTCAAAAGGCAAAACCGTGCGCGCGAGCTTCTTTCCCGCCTTGGGCTTGGCGACCGCGGCGACCACCGCCCGTCGCAATTATCGGGTGGCCAGCAGCAGCGCGTGGCGATTGCCCGCGCGCTGATGAACGACCCGCCGGTCATTCTGGCGGACGAGCCCACAGGCGCGCTCGATAGCCGCAGCGGGGAGGAGGTCATGAACCTACTCAAGCAGCTTCACGCCGACGGCCGCACGATTATTCTGATTACCCACGACGAAAAAGTCGCCGCGCATGCGGAGCGTGTCGTGCGTATCCACGACGGCAAAATCACCGAAGACAGCGGCGCGGCCGTCAAAAAAACAACAGCCGAAAACCGCCCGCAAGGCGGCAGCGCGGGGTTGCTGGCCGATATCGCGGAATCTTTTATTACTGCCGTGCGTGCGCTGCGGGTGAATATGTTCAGAACGGCGCTGACGCTTCTGGGTATTATCATCGGCGTTGCCGCGGTGGTGACCATGATGGCGGTCGGTAATGGCAGCAAGCAAAAAGTCCTCGACCAGATAAGCGCGATGGGCACGAATGTGCTTTCTATCCGTCCCGGCATCGCCGGTTTCCGCGGCAGCGGCGATATCGCGACGCTGGTGCCGTCGGATGCGGACGCGATTGCAGCATTGTCAAACATCGAGGCTGTGGTGCCGGAGCGCAGCGGGCGCTCGACGCTCAGATACGGCAATCTTGATTATGCCAGCTCCATCTCCGGCGTCGGGGTCGGCATGCCCATCGTGCGCGACTGGCCGGTGGCGCGCGGCGCATTTTTTAACCAGCGCGACGTGAATAACAACGCAACCGTGATTGTGCTGGGTAAAACCATTGCCGACACCCTGTTTCCGCATGGCGAAGACCCCATGGGGAAATATGTGCTGGTCAGTAATATCCCCTTCGAAGTTATCGGCGTTTTGTCGGTTAAGGGCGCAACACCCTGGGGTTCTGACCAGGATGATGCCGCCTTTATTCCCTATACAACCGGCATTACGCGCCTGTTCGGCCAAAATTACCTGAGCAATATCACGGTGAAGGTGACAGACTTGGGCGGCATTGACGCGACGCAGGCGGAAATCACCCAGCTGCTGACGACACGTCACCGCACCGAAGATTTCATGATACGCAACACCGCCTCCATCATGGAAATGGCGACGGAAACGCAAAACACGCTGACGGTTCTGCTGGGGGCGGTCGCCGCGATATCGCTGCTGGTCGGGGGTATCGGGGTTATGAATATCATGCTGGTGAGCGTGACGGAGCGCACGCGCGAAATCGGCATCCGCATGGCCACGGGGGCGCGCATGCGCGACATCATGCTGCAGTTCAATATCGAAGCGGCCGTCGTTTGCATCATCGGCGGGCTTCTGGGGCTGGCGCTCGGCTTCGGCGCGGGGATGGGTATTTCGCTTCTGGACGTTTCTGTGGTCTTTTCGGCGCTGCCGGCCATACTGGCCTTTTCCTCGGCGGTGCTGACGGGTATTCTTTTCGGGTATTTGCCGGCGCGCAAGGCGGCGCGGCTCGACCCTGTGGTCGCGTTGGCGTCGGAATAGGGGTTTAGGGGTATGACAATGACAAAAACAAAAAACACGTTTCAAACGCGCATTGCGGTCATCACGCTCGCGCTTATGCTCGGCGGTTGCCAGCTGAGCCCGGATTACGCGGAGCCGCAGGTGGAGCTGCCGCAAAGCTGGCGTGACCAAAGCGCCAAACAAGCTGCCGCGCAGGAAAAAATCGACGCGCAGTGGTGGAAAAAATTCAAAAGCGCAGAGCTGGATAAATTGATGCAAAGCGCGCTTGAAAACAACATCGACCTGCGCGCGGCGCTGGCGCGCATCGACCAGGCGCGCGCTTCGGCCAAAATCGCGGGCGCGCCGCTTTTGCCATCGGTTGATTCTTCGGCGGGCGTGGGCTGGAACCGCACGAACCCTGCCAGCGGCAAAACGACATCCGAAAACCGCGGCAGCATCGGGCTTTCCGTCGGCTACGAAGTCGATTTGTTCGGCCGCAACCGCGCGGGACTTTCAGCGGCGGAAGCGAGCTTGCGCGCCAGCGTCTATGACCGCGACGCGCTTGACCTTGTCGTCAAATCCGACGTGGCGCAAGGGTATTTCCAGCTTTTGAACCTGCGCGAGCGTATGGATATCGCCAAAAACAACCTCGAAAACTCGCGTGAGGTGCTGCGGATTGTGGAGGCGCGCTATAACGCCGGCACGGCATCCGCGCTTGATGTATCGCGCCAGAAAACGTCTTTGGCCTCGGCGGAAGCATCGCTGACGGCGCTGGGCAATCAGGCGCGCGCGGCGGAAAATGCGATTTCCATCCTTTTGGGGCGTGCGCCGGCGGATTTGAAATTGAAATCCCGCGGGCTTGCCGCGGTGACCGTGCCGAAAATTCCGCTGTCGCAGCCATCGTCTGTGGTCGCGCAGCGGCCGGATATTCGCGCGGCTGAAGAAGGCCTCGTCGCTGCCAATGCCGATATTGGCGCGGCGCGTGCGGCGTTTTTCCCGGTTTTGAATTTGGGTGTGGATACCACCGTTGCGCGCTCGGCACTTTCCGACCCGGCGTCTGTCGCGCTCGCGCTGGCGGCATCGGCGGCGGCGCCGATTTTCAAGGGCGGACAGCTGCAGGGCGGTGTTGAGCGCGCCCGCGCCCGCCAGACGGAGCTGGCGGAGAACTACCGCAAGACGGTGCTGACATCCATGCAAGAAGTTGAAAATGCGCTGTCGAGCGCGAAGGCCGCGCGGGAGCGTGAAGTGTCCCTCGCAACCGCCATGCAGGAAGCGCGCAAGGCCTATACCCTGTCGCGCGATTTGTACGAAGCGGGCGCGGTGGATTACCAGACTATGCTGGATGCGGAGCGTACGCTGCTGAGTGCCGAAGACAGCCACGCCAGCGTGCGGCTGGAGCTTTTGAACGCTGTGGTTGACCTTTACAAGGCGCTTGGCGGGGGCTGGACGACGGGCGCGGCCAAGCGTTAAATCGCGGATTTCACACATATTTGCCGGACAGGGCTGCGGTTTACAGCGCTGCGCCAAGCGCGTATAATCGTTATATAGCGAGTGTTCCCCGAAAAAAGTGGGCTGCGGTCATGACGATGGAAATCTGTGAAGACGAATTCAATCTCGACCCCGTTAAATGGCAGGCGCACGCGCTTTCCGAACCCGTGGTTATCACCGACAAGGGGAAGCCGAAGCTTTATCTTCTCTCGAAAGCCGTTGTGGACAGTCTGCGCCATGGTGCGCGCCAGTCCTGCCGTGTTGAGGATTTGGATGCAGAGGGACGCCGTGCCTTGCAGGAAGCGGAGATGTCGCCGGAACATGACCATCTTGACGCCTTGCTGAAGGATGATTGACGTCATGACCCTGCCAAGACCAGAAGTCGGCCTTGTTATTCATTATTCCTTTTTATGGCACCGTGAAATGAAGGCGGGGCGCAGTGAAGGTGTGAAGAACCGCCCCTGTGCCATCGTCGGCGCGGTGAAGCTTGAAGACGGCATGTTGCGCGCGTATGTGCTGCCTGTCACGCATAGCGAGCCCAAAGACAAAACAAGCGCAGTTGAATTGCCGCAGAAGGTTAAACAGAGTCTGGGGTTGGATGACCAGCGCTCCTGGGTGATGTGCGACGAGGTGAATATTTTTGTCTGGCCTGGGTTGGATTTATCGCGCAGGCCGGAAGGCGGTTTCAGCTACGGGTTTTTGCCGCCGGGTCTTTTCGGGCAGATAAAACAAAAGTTCGTGGAAAAAATGAATGAAAAAGAACTGCGTTTTGTTAGTCGTGATGACAGGCAGGGGCCCAAGCCATGAACGATAAATTCCGCAAGTTTTTTAATGTCATGACCGAAGCGCAGCGCGCTGCGGCCGAATGGGGCGGGCTTAAACTCGGCTGGTCGTTTATCGAACCGCGCCTGCCCAAGGGCGATGGTCACCCCGTTCTTTTCTTTCCGGGCTTTCTGACCACGGATGGTTATACCTCGGCACTGCGCGAGCGGGTGGAGCAAGCAGGTTTCAAGGCCTATACATGGGAAGGCGGTTTCAACCTCGGTTTCGACGAAGAAACAGCGGCGCATGTCGCCGCGCGTTTGCGCGAAGTTTACGCGGAAAACGGTGGCCGCAAGGTGTCTCTGGTCGGCTATAGTCTTGGCGGTTTTTATGCGCGGGAACTTGCACGCGAATTTCCGGACATGGTGCGCGGTGTGATAACCCTCGGCACGCCCTTTGGCCGCATGGATGATACGTCGCAGGCCTCGCCCCTGCCGGTCGATAAACTCATCCGCTTTTTTACCAAACATAGCGTGCATGACAGTCAGGCCGACATCGGCGCGCGCAGCCTGACGCCGCCGCCAGTGCCGACGACGTCCGTCTATTCGCGCGGAGACGGTGTGGCGGAGTGGCAGGCAACGCTGAACCCGCGCACGCGGCAGGCGGAAAATGTGGAGGTGTACGGCAGCCATCTGGGCATGACCGTCAACCCGCTGACGATTGCCGTGGTTATCGACCGTCTGGCGCAAAAAGAAGGCGCGTGGAAAAAATTCAAGCCGCATGCGGACTTCGCGGCAGGTTACCCCGATGGCACGGATGCCGTGCCGCCGAAAAACCCGCGCTGGTCATTCGCGGGGCGCGAAGAATCGCGCCTGTTCGGCGATGCGAAGAGTGCACGCAAAAAATCAAAAACAGAAAAGCCTAAGCCCTAGGCGGACTTGCAGAACAAACAATCGCTGCGTGTCAAAGTTTTTTGGGCGCGGGTGCTTGTGCGACGATTTTCGGTGCGGGCTTCGGCGCTTCTGCCGGTTTGATGTCCGGCGTGGCCGGCTTCGGCGTGATGCCATAGCTGCGGTCGAGCAGTGGCGTCAGCTCCGGCGCTATCACGGCCTTCATCAGCTGCGTTTGCAGGCCGCTGGTGAATTTGTAATCCGCGGCTTCCGGCCCTTCGACATAGGCGGTCATGGCGCCATAAAAACGGTCACCAATGGTATAGACCACCGTGGCCGTACGGCTCTTGACGTCCGACGAAATCACGCCGCCGCGCGCCGTGACGGTGTGGGAACGGTTGTCGCCCGTGCCTGTTTTCGCGCCCAGCGGCAATACCGTGCCGTCGCTCAGCTTCACGCTGCCGAAGGCGCGGCGGGCGGTGCCCAGTTCGACCACGTTTTGCATTTCGCGGCGCGCCAGTTTGGCGACCTCGGCGTGCATGACGCGTTTCGGCTCCGCCTTGCCTGCTTTGAAGTCGAGGGCATAGGGGGTGTTTTCGCCGAATTTAATTTCAGTGAATTTCGTGGCGGGTATCATCAGGCCATCATTCTGGATGATGCCGGCCAGCGTGCCCAGCGCCGCGGGCGTATCGCCCGAAGAGCCGATGGCAGAGGCATAAGAGGCCGTCATTTTGTCAAACGGGAAGCCTTTTGCTTTCCATTCGGCGTGGATATGCGTGAAGGCTTCGTTTTCCAGCATGGTGCGGATGCGGTTGTTCTGGCCTTGCACGCTTTTGGATTTGAAAAGCCATTCATAGCTGTCCTGCCGCGCTTCGGCGGAGGCTGCAACGGACTGGCTCCACGTCGTTTGCGGGTTTTGCGCGCGATGCGTGGCTAGCCAGAAATCCAGCTGGTGGATACGCGTCAGGTGCGTGCGGTCATCCAGCGTGATTTTGCCGGGCGCGACCATGTCGTAGTATTTTTTGAAATCCGTATCGGGCGCGCAGTTCTGGCAATGCTTGCGCACGAAATCCGACATTTGCTCCAGCGTCGCCTCGGGGTACAGTTCGCGGTGGATAACCGAAAGCTGCAGCGGGCCTTTGGTGCGCAGCTGGCTCGCCAGCTGATCTGCGGTTTCGTCCAGTGACTTGCCTTGCTGTTTCTGCCACGCTTTCCAAAGGAAAGTGGTGCCTTCCTTGTCGGCGAAACGCTCGAGATATTCGCGGCGCATCTCGTTTTGCGTGTCGCTGTAGATATTCGGATCGACGTCCATTTTGTGGTACATCGTATAATTCACAACGTCGCGCATGATGCGGATGAAGGCAAGGTTGTTGGATTTATGCAGCGCTTCCTTGACTGTGAAAACCTGCCCGTTTTCCTTGCTTTCGAAGTTGCTGAAGGTATGCACACCGCCGCCGGTGAAGAAACGCTCGCCGGGGTTTGCGCTATAGGTGCGGTTGAGCGCGGCCTCCAGCGTCCCCTCCAGCGTCTTGTCGGTGGTTTCGGATTGCAGGTGGTCGATGACGAAACGCCCCAGCTTGTCGTCGGAATGGATGATCATATCGCGGCGCGCGTCTGCGCTCATGTCCTTGAACTTGCCATGCAGGTCGGCGATGGCTTCGAGGTATGATACCATCGTGCGCAGCTTGGCGGTCGAGCCAAGCTCCAGCTTGGAATCCTCGTTCAGGTTGAACTGGCCATCAAAGTTATCCGCCTGTACGCGCAGCACGTTGGTGCCGTCGGGCATGCGTTCATACAGCGTGAAGGTATAGGTGATGTTCGCGCCTTGTCCGGGCTTCAAAAGGCGGAAGCCGGTCAGGCCGTATTGTTCCGCCACGGCCGGGTCGCTGAGGCTGTGCAGTTTTTGCGAAATCGCACGGTCAACCTGCACGTCGAGCGTGGTACGCGCGGTGATGTCGAGGCGGTTCAGCTCGTACAGGCTTTTCATTTCCAGTGCGCGCAACAGGTCGATTTGCAATGCGGTTGCGGCCTTTTGCGGGTTCGGGGCGGGGGTATGCTCCGCGCGCACAACTTGCGGGTCGGCGTAGGAAACGCGGGTGGCCAGCGTCGCGCGGGCGAGGCGTTCGCTGATGATACCCTCTTGCGCCAGAAGCGGCAGATAGGCATCGACGCGCGCTTCCAGCTCATCGCGCTGGCGCAGGAAATAGGCGGAAGGTTTTTTAACCGACAGCGCAATGCTGAGCGTGGCGCGGTAGGCGGCGGCTTTTTCCGCCATCTCCGCATCGCTCATGTTCGTTTCGTCCTTGCGCAGCAGTTCGTTCACGCGCTGCGGGTCTTTGCCGAACCAGGCCTTCATGCCGTCGGAAAAACCATGCACTTCGCCAAAGCCCGGCACGGCCGACAGCGGAATGGCGTTGATGTAATCCAGCACAATGCGCTGGCGCGCTTCGATGGTATTGGCGCCGTCCTGATAGGCACGCACGGAGGCCGTCAGCATCTGGCGGAATTTTTCTTCCTTGCTGCCGTTGGTTTCCCCGCCCGGAGAGTGGCGGAATTTTTCCAGCTGCGTCGCGAGTGTCGATGCGCCCGCACCGCCTTTGCCCGTCAAATCCTGCTTGGCGGCATAGACAAGGCGTTCCCATTCAATCGCGGGGTTTTTGGTTTTTGCGTTGTCGCCCAGCAATTCGCGGTTTTCAACGTACAGAAGGCTTTTGACCAGCGCAGGCGGAATAGCGTCGAAATCTGCATAAGCCTGACGCGGGAAACGCGCATCGTGCAGCGTTTGCCCTTGGCCGTCGGTAATGCGCAAACCTGCTTGTGCCTTTTCGTTATAAATGGGGAAGAGGCGCACGCCGGCGATTTTGCGTTCCTGCCATTCGGTTTCGCCTTGCAGCACATAGCCGCGCTCCGTCAGGTTTTCGCGGATTTGCAGTGTCTGCGTATAACCAAGGCGCATGTCATAGGGGCCGGCGGCATAGGGTGCGCTATCAGGCCCGCTGGTTTTGGTTTCGCTGAATGAGCGGCCTTCGGCGGCGGCCGTGAAAATTTTCGACTGGATGAAAGACGTGTTGATTTCAACCGCGACGCCTGTCGTCAGCACGGCACCCGTAATGGCAAGGCCATACATCCACTTGGGGACGCTACTGTACCAGTGAAGCTTTTTGGGTATGCGCGCATTGCCATCCGGCGTGCTGCTGTTTTTGTTGGCATCGCCTGCGGGCGCTGCGGTTGCGTTGTTTTTGAGGTCGTCGCCACGACCATTTTGACCTGTAGCCATGCTACAGCACTCCCGGCCCGAAGGCACATAGTGATGTTTATGTGAAATGGAGTATAGCAAAAGCTATACTATTCGCAATGGGCAAACACATACGCCGATAAGAATCTTTAAGCAACTGATTTTTAAAGGTAATTTAATTTCAATCGACAGCCGTAAGCGCCGCGAGAATCTGCTGCGCTGCCGCGACTCCGGTGGCAAAACTTGCCTGAAGCAAGTATCCGCCGGTGGGGGCTTCCCAGTCCAGCATCTCGCCCGCTGCATACACATGCGGGCAGGCGCGCAGGCGAAAACCATCCAGTGCCGCGGCGGTGATGCCGCCGGCGCTTGAAATCGCGCGCTCCATAGAAAAGGGCGCATCCACCGTCAATGGCACAGCTTTAATACGCGCGGCAAGCGCGGCGGGCGCAAGCGTCGCAAGCGTGCTGCCGCCCGCGGCCTCTTCACGCAGCAGCGTGGCGGCGAGGGATGAAAGACCGCCCGCCGTGCGCAGCCAAGTGCCGAGCGATTTTGCGCCGCGGGCATGCGCGAGTTTTTGCACGAGTTTTTCCTGCGTTACACTCGGGCGCAAATCCAGATGCAGTATCGCGCGGCCGTCTTTCAACACCGTATCGCGCAGCGGGGCGGAGAGGGCATAAATGCCGCCGCCCTCAATACCGGCAGCGGTTATCATCGCCTCGCTCTCGACCCGGCAGCCGGAAAAGCTGAGCGCCAGCGGCTTGAGCGGCTGCCCCGCGTATTGCTGCTTAAAGAAATCAGACCACGCGACATGAAACCCGCAATTCGCAGCGCGCAGGGGCGCTATATCAACGCCGCGTGCGGCCAGCAGCGGCACCCAGCCGCCATCCGCGCCGAGCTTCGGCCACGACGCACCGCCGAGCGCCAGCAGCACGGCATCGGGGGCGGGGGCGGATAGGGTGCCCGCAGCGGTTTCAAAACGCAGCGCACCGCTGTTATCCCAGCCGTGCCATTCATGGCCGAAGTGGAAGGTGACGCCCATGGCAACAAGCCGCGCCTGCCATGCGCGCAAAAGCGGTGATGCCTTGAAGCTTTTGGGAAAGACGCGCCCGCTGGAGCCGACAAAGGTTTCTTCGCCAAGACCCGCACACCATGTACGCAGCATGGCGGGGGTGAAATTGCGGATGGCCTGTTCGACCATGCCGCGGCCGCTGCCGTAGCGCACCAGAAAACTTTCGATATCTTCGCTATGCGTGATGTTCAGCCCGCCGCGCCCTGCCATCAGGAATTTGCGCGCGGGCACGGGCTTGCGCTCGTATATCGTAACCTGCGCGCCTGCTTGTGCCAGTGTTTCGGCAGCGATGAGACCGGCGGGTCCGGCGCCGATGATATGCACGCGGCGTTCTTTTGTCATCATGGGGTATCGTCGGCAGGTGCGGGCGGCGCAGGGGGCTTTTCTTCGGCTGCCTTTTCCGTCGCAGGTGCATCAATGCCCATCAGTTTCAGCGTTTCTGTATCGGGCACGCCGCTGTCTTTGAGGCCGTGGCGCATTTGATAACGGCGCAGCGCTTCGTGCGTTGCATCGTTCATGATGCCGCCGCTGTAAACAGCATCGAGGATTTTTTCGCGGACGAGGAAATCCTGCACACGGTTGACCAGTGCGTCATGCCCGCGGTCAAAGACGATGACGGGCGCGATGTCGTCGCGGTTGCGGTGCGTTTGCGCAGGGGCAAGGCCTGTCGCGGCCAGCAGCGATTTGCCCGCGCTGTAAATAACAGGCTCCGCCCGCATCGTCCAGTCCAGCAGGGCGGAGGTCACGGGTGCGCGCTCAAGCGAGGCGTGCAGGAAAGCCTGATAACTTTCGCTTTGTGCCGTGCGGCTGCCCGCGACATAGGGGAAGCCCGCGACAACCAAAACGACAACGCCCCATGCCCCCGCAAGACGCAGCGGCGAGGGTGGCGCGTCCGGATAGAAATGCCGCCACGTCAGCCGCGCCGCGGTAATCAGGCAGCGCGCGAGTGTCAGGACGACCAGAAACAGCGATATGAACAGCGCGATGCTGGGGATGTATATGAAACGCACGGCTTCCTTGCCTGCGGCTTCGCGGCTTTCGCCGTTGGCGAATTTCTTGCCCTGCTGCTCCATTTCACGGATGAAGGCGGCGGCGCGGCGCTTGATATCGGGGACGATGACGTTCTCGGTGAACTCTTCGCGCGTCATGCTCATGCTGAAGCCGGGATAATACATATCGCCCAGCTCGCCGCGCAGCTGTTGTTGCACCACGGGCAAGCGCACGAAATCGTCAAACGACAGGCCGGGCTTCATGTTGCTGGGCATGGTTTTGATATTGCCGTCGGCGTCTTCGTGCTGGCGGTTCAGTTTCCATTCCACGCCGGCGCGCGACATCAGGGCGCGGGCAAGGGCATCGTCGAGCGTTTGCACGTCGCTGCGGTCCCACTCTTCGGGCAGCATAAAGGTAATCAGCCGTCTTTTCAGGCGTATCTCGCGCAGGACTTTCTGGCGCACCAGTTTGCGCAGCTGCTCCGACGCTTCGTAATCGTCGCGGGTGCGGATAGTGGCGGTGAAGGCCGTCTGGCGCTGGATGTACTGCATGCAAAACGGCATCAGGCGCGCTTGCAGTCTTTCGATGCCGGCAGGGTGGCAGGCGAAGGTTTCGCGCTTGGCAACTTCGCGCAGGCTGGCGCCCATTTCGTTATAGCTGGCGATGTCTTCGGGCGTGATGCCGCTTGTCTCGCACCAGTAATCATAGGGCACGCGCGCGTCGATTGCGTCGCGGATGGTGCGCTGGTATTGAAACACGACGCGGCCGCGGCAGTTTTCATTCGTGCAGGCGGTAAAGTTTTTACGCACGTCGATAAGACGGGTGTAAAGCGTCGCGGCGTTGCGGCTGGAAAAGGCTTTGCAGGTTGCAATCGAATCCCGCATTTTCAGCCAGCCGTTGTCCACTTCATCGCGGATGACGCGCATGATTTCGTTGCGGATTTCTATCAGCTTCGGCTCCGACAGGGCTTCGGCATATTCCGACGATGCATTGGCGTAGGGGGCATAGACGTCGGTTTTGAAACGCTCGGCCTCTGCCTGATAATCGGCATATCGCGCATCGATGTTCTGGATGTCGGTGCGCATGACCATCAGGCGCACGATGTCATCCTGCTTTTCGCGTATCATTTCCTTGGCTTCGTCCGGAAACTGCATGAACAGGCTGCCCATGAGCACAAGGAAAGTGCGCAGCGCCGGGTCTTCGTCCTTGTCGAAACGCAAATCGCGCAGCGCGATGATGCCGTGGCCGAAGCCTGTGCGCATCAACTGCATATAACGTGCATCAAGGCGGGTTTCCCACGTCGTCGGGTGAACCATAAAACGCTCGATAATGATTTTCTGACCGAAAAACATCGCAGGCCACGTCATCATCAGCACACCCAGAACAACCACGGCGCGGTGCAATTGCATGTAATGCGCAACCAGCACGGCGAAAATACCGATGAAGGGCAGGATAACCCATATCATCGACGCATCCGGCGGCGGGAAGTCCAGCGTGACATCAGGCGCGGAAGAGCTCAGCAGCTGCGTAAAACCCACACCCGCAGGGTCGAGCCCGCCGCCCGCAGGCGCGAGGGGGGAGAGCAAAAACAAAAGCGGGCAAAAAACCACCAGCGCGCCAAAAACAATCTGGTCGGAAAGCCGCGACATGCGGAAACCGTCACGCGCAAAAAAACCTGCAACCAGCAGCGATAGCCCCACGCCAGAAACCGCGCGGCCGAGATATTCCACATCGCGCAGGTCGTCCGCCGTCGCGGTAATATCGCTGGCGGTATCGAGCAGGCGGGCGTTGAAAATAAATTCGGCCAGGATGTAGAGAAGGCTCAGACACAACAGCGTGACATCCAGGCGCAATCCGGCGCGGCCGGAGGCGGCGGTCTTGTCGGCGCTGTTGCGGGCTGTGTCAGTCACGAAAAACCTCGGGGTGCGGCGGGCGGCTATCGCCCACGGCGCAGCCTTGGGCAATAAAACATGCTTAATATTGAAATATAAAGGAAAAATATCAACATAGTCTTAACCCGCCGCACGGGGATGCGCAGGGATATTCTATATTTTCAATGGCTTAGTTAAGCGCGGGCGGCGGCGCGCGCCGCGAACGGGGGTTATTCCGAAAATACAACGGCGACGCCGCGCTTTTTGAAATAGGCCTGCATGACCTTGCGCCCCTGACGGTTGTTCTGGGCGAGACGTGCGGCATCGACCGCCACTTCTTTTTTGCCATCTGCGGCAAGAGATGTTTTCAAATCCGCAATCAGCGCATCGATGTCCTGGTTGTCGTTGTGCAGGGAGGCATAAATAGCCTCAAGAATATCGGCAACGGGGCGTGCGGTCATGGCTCTGGCTCCTCGGCTTCGGCGCGGGTTTGTTTACGCGGCTATACTATAAACGCGCGGCGGGGGTGTCAATCGTCTGGCCGCGCGCCAAATGCCTGCGCTTTAAGGGGCGGGGGCGGAGAGGTGTTTCAGGGTTTTGGGCAAGTCGCGCATGTTGTCGATGACGGTATGCGCGCCCGCATCCAGCAGCGCCTGTTTCAGCGCGGCGGCTTCGGCGGGGTCGGCAAGGCCGGTGAAGCCGACACGCAGGCCGATGCCGGCCGAAACGGCGGCTTTCATGCCTGTCACGCTGTCTTCAACGGCGGCGGCTTCGGCGGGGGCGATGCCGGTTTTTTGCGCGGCCAGCAGATAGATGGCGGGGTCTTCTTTCAGCTTGCCCGCGACGTCTTCGAATGCGCTGAAAAGGCGCGGCGCGGGGATACGTTCGTTATACCCATGTTTGTCCAGAAGCGGCTGGATACGCAGGCGCGGGCTGTTGCTGACGATGGCAACGCCGAGTTTCATATCGTCTTGCAGCTCGGCCAGCGTCTCGCCGATGCCGGGCGCCAGATGCGCGTTCAAAATCGCAACGCGCGTCTCGGGGCGCAGTTTGTTGATGCGCAGGTCTTCGATGTCGATGGTAATTTGCGCGTCTTTGGGCAGGCCTGCGTTGATGACGTCCTGAAACTGTTTGCCAATCTGGCCGAAATCCTTGCCGCGCATATCAAGCCCGTCGATGACGTCGGTCATGGGTTTGCCGAAGGCTTCGTTCGCGTAGTTGCTCAGCACACGGCGGGTGACGGCAATGCTGACGGCTTCGGTATGGGCGATGGTGCCGTCCCAGTCGAAGAACACTTCTTTAAGCTGCGTCGTCGTCATGTGCTTTTCCTTTATGCGTCAATAAAGCCGGCAATGGCGGCGGTAACGGTTGCGGCGTCTTCCATGTGCGCGATGTGGCCTGCGCTCGCGATGCTGACGAAAGTCGATTGCGGCAGAAGCGCATGCATTTCCTGCTGCATTTCGGGCGGTATCAGTGCATCTTCGGCGCCGCTGATGACCAGCGCGGGTATGTCCACTTGCGGCAGGAAATCAAGGCTGGCGGCACGCTCCGCGCAGGCTTTTTGATGGCGGGCAAAGCCGGCGTAGCCGACGCGCATGGACGTTTCGCGCAAATTGTCGATGAGCGCGGCATCCTGCTGTGCGCGCGCGCCCAGAAAGGCGTGATAATGCGTGGCGTCCTGCCGTGCGGCGCGCCAGCCGTCTTCGCCTGCGGCGACGTCTATCATGCGCTGGCGTTTGCGCTCCGGCGTGTCTGCGCGGGCGGAGGTGCAGCAGAATACAACTTTTTTAATGCGCGCTTTGGCTTTTTTCAGCGCATCAAGCGCGACATAGCCGCCCATGGATGTGCCGCAAAGAATAATATCGCCCTCGGCCGCGGACAGCACGCGGTTGCTCATGTCGGATACGTTATCGAGGTCAACAAGGTTCACCACGGCCGTGCGGTGTGTTTGCGACAGCGCCGCCATTTGCGCATCCCAAGTGCTTTCGTCCGAAGACGCGCCGGGGATGAAAATAATGGTGGCGGCTGCGGACATTACGGCTTCATGCCCCCTGCGTTGTTTTTACGCGCGGGTGCAGCGGGCGAAGCAGGCGCTGCTGCGGGCGGGGTATTGTCCTGCACGATATGGCGCACCATGTCCTTTGCGGGGTCGGCGGGGACGGTTGCGCGGATGGGCGCGGGCGCTTTATCCGCCGTCTTAATCCAGTCGCAAACTTCGGCGATGCGTTTTTGCGTGACCAGTTCAGGGTAATGGCCGACGCCTTCGTACATCATCAGCGACATGTCGGGACGCGCGGCGAGCATTTTTTGCACAATCTCCGGCGTTGCCGTATTCGAATTTTCACCTGCCAGCAGCAAGACGGGCGTCGGAATTTTCTTGAAGGCATCCCACTTGTCGTAGGGCTTCAGATATTCGTCGGCGTAACCGTACATGGAATTGGGGTCATAAGCCCAGCCGAAGCCTTCGCGCGTGAAATGCGCAAAGCCGTGGTTGAAATCATGCACGATGAAATCAGGGTCCACCGGCGCGCCGTGGCCTGCCAGAAAGTTCGTGAGCTTTTTAACGGCATCGCCGACTGTGGGCGATGCGGGACGTTCGCGGTTGCGCCATGCGCGGCGCAGTTTCGGCCCCGCGGGCGTTTCGGGCGGCATATCGCCGATGACGGTGCCGGCCCAGTTGTCATGTTCGAACCCGGCCTCGACCATCGCATAAATAACCTTGGTACCGTGCGAATGACCGATGAGGTGGAATTTGTTTTCCGGCGCGACATGGTCAACCAGCGCGCGCACGATAGCGGCGTAGGTTTCAAGCGTATAGTCGCCCGGCATGCGCAGGTTGCCGCTCTGCCCCTTGCCGGGGTAGTCGAGGGCGATGATGTTGAAATTATCCGCAGCGCCTTCGGCAAAGAAATCGAAACGGCGGGCGCTGTTGTAAATGCCGCCAAGGCAGATGATGGTCTGCGCCGTTTCCGGATTGTTTTTCGCTTTCCATACGTTGTAGGAAATCTGCACCTGCTGCGTCTTGACCAGATTGGCGTCGTCGTGCAGCCCTTCGGGCAGGTAAGCCTTCATCTGGTCGGCGTGGTGGGTATAGGTGAATTCGCGGCGTTCAAACAGCGGCAGGAAACGCGCATCCAGTTCGCGCGCGCGTTTTGCAACGGCCTGTTCCTCCGCCGTGAAGGCGCTTTCCATCGCCGGCGACATATTGCCAAAAACCGAAATGTCTCTGTGCTGTGTCATGCGTTTTCTTTCGCCCACATATTTTCTGGTTCAGGAGAGTTTTGAGGTGCTCTAGTTGCCAGAAAATTAACACATTGGCAATGATATGTCTAACATAATATGAAAAATAAAGGCGATTTTCAGCAATTTTCTGAAAGACTTACCGTGCTGCAATGCACAAATGCCGTTGATTTAACCGTGAGGCTTTTCGTTTATTGCGTAATCTCTGCGTCGTGCAGTCTGTAAAAGGCATTGTAATCGTCGTCGCGGGGCACCAGTTCCAGCCGTCCGCGCAGCGTGACCGCATCATAAGAAAACGCGAGCGGCTTTTTTGCGTGCGTTTCGACAATCAGGTTATTCGACACATGGTAATGATAAGGGCAGGTCAGCGGATAGGGGCCGAGCAGAAAAACTTTCTGCGTCTCGCTTTGGTCCATCGGAAACATGAAACCGCGCAAAACAATGTCTTTGCCGTCCAGCTTTTTCAGCTCCTCCGGAAATTCCGGCGTGACGCCGCTGCGCTCGTATCCGTCCTTGTCCTTTACGCTGTAGGCGACCTGCTTGGTTTTGCCGAAAACCTGCCAATCGGTACCGCCAGCGGGCGTGGCGACGTAATCGGGGATGTTGGAGAGAATAAATTCCTCGCTATAAGTGCCCGTTACGGTTTCGACCTGGTCGAAAGCGGCGGCGGCGGCCTGCGGCAACAAGAAAAGGCAAAGCGTGATGCTTGCGATTTTAAGTGAAGGAAGCGGGTTCATTTTACCTCCGGCTTATCTCAGGCTCAGCATGTCGGCGGGTGCGGTTCTTGCCGCGCGTAGGGCGGGCAGCGCACTGGCCAGAAGCCCCGCGAAAAGCACCGCAGCGGACAGCCAAGCCCAGCTTACCTGAAACCCTGCCGCAGCGCCATGTGCCAATGCAGGCAAGTGGCCAACCGCAAGGCCATAACCGCCAATCCCCAGCGCAAGACCAAGTGCAAGGCCGCAGGCCGCGAGAAAAACCCCCTCGTAAAGAACGATGCGGAACAGCCGCAGCGGTGTATAGCCAAGCGCCCGCAAAACGGCAAGGTCGGCCTGACGGTTTTCAAGGCTGCCTGCGATGCCTGCGAAAATGCCCAGCGCCGCAAGTGCGATAAGAAAGGCCGAGATGAGGCCGAGCGTGCGCGTGCCGACACCGAAAACCGCGCTTAGCCGCGCCATTTCCAAGGCGGGGTTTGCCGCAATCAAGGCGCTGCTTTGGTTGATGCTGCGCGGCAGGTTGATATTCGCAATCGGGCCTGATGTTTTTATCAGTATGGCGGTGATGTCGGCGGCGCTGTGTACATGCCCGTGTGCGTGCGCGTCGTCATGATGTTCATGTTCTTCGTCGCCCTCGCCGTCGCCATCGTCATCGTCATCGTGATGTGCGTGCAGGGACTGCCCGTGCAGCTCCAGCACGGAATCGAGCGAGGTCAGGATAAGCCTGTCAACCACGCTGCCTGTGGGCTTCAGGGTGCCGACGACGGTATAGGCATGCGCGTCATGGTGGTGGCCGCCTTCGGTGAGGCCGTGCGCGCCGGTGAAGCGCGCACCGGGGGTAAGGCCGCTGTCGGCGCCAGCAACGGCTTCAAAAGGCTTTTGCCAGAAACGCCCCTCCGCGACCTCCGCGCCGTAATGCCGCGCGTAATCAACGGTCGTTCCGACGATGCGAAAGCCGCGCCAATTGTCGCCAAGGGCGAGGGGATAAGCCGCGCGCACCTGCGGATGTTGCATCCATTTTTGTGCTTCGGCATAGGGGATGTTGCCGCTCGGCACGTCGGCGTGATATAGCGCCGAGAGAACGAGCTGCAGCGGGCTGCCTTTGGCGCCGACGACGATGTCTATGCCGCTGCCATCGCGTGCAAGGCGTTCCTGCACGGCGGCTGTGAACTGCATAACGACCAAGGCCATCATCACGCCAAATGCCGTCAGCAGCACGGCCAGCAAACTTGCCAGCTTGCGTGCTGCGAGGGAGCGGAGCGAGAGGGAAATATCTTTCATGCCGCCATCTCCCACGCCGCATCAAAATAGGGCTTCAGGCGCGCATCATGCGTTGCCACCACAAGCGCCGCACCACTGCGCGCGGTTTCATCAAGCAAAAGCCGCGCGACGGCGGCCGTATGGGCGTCGTCAAGGGCGGACGTTGGCTCGTCCGCGAACAGAACACGCGGCTTGCCCGCCAGCGCGCGGGCGATGGCGGCGCGCTGTGCCTCGCCATGGCTGAGCACGTGCGCGGCTTGTTTTTCTTTGCCCTCAAGGCCGAGGCGTGCCAGCAGGGCGCGTATAAAAGCGTCGTCCGGTTTATCGCTGGCAAGACGTACGTTTTCTAAAAGGCTGAGATGCCCGAGAAGATGAAGTTTCTGAAACACAAATCCAAAAGAACGCCGCCGCAGCCCGTCAAGCGCGGCGGAGGAAAGCGCAGCATAATTGGTGCTGTCGAAGGTCACGTCACCGTTCTGTGCGCGCATAAGTCCTGCCATCAAGCTCAAAAGCGTCGTCTTGCCGCAGCCTGAAGGGCCAAGCAGCAACAGGCGCCCGCCTGAATCGACGCTCAGCGCATCGATATTCAAAATCTCGCGCCCGCCTGCAGAGTGTTTCAGTTTCCGGATGTGCAAAATGCCCATGACGAAATCCCTCCTTCTGGCTGGTTTCTCCGTCATGCTTGAATTGTTATATTATAACAGTTTTATAGGCAAGGGGTATTATCCCCCTGTTTTTCGGCATTTAGTTCCCGGTACGATTTAAAAACCGATACCCGCCGCCGTGAAGGCGCTTTACATCGCCTGCGACATATTGCCCAAAACTGAAATATCCGTGCGCTACGGCGCACAAAATCGGATGGACGGAGGCAAGGCTTTTCATTTATTGCGCGGCGTCGCAACCGCTTCGATATCCATTTCGGGCTTTAGCGTGAAGTTCACCAGCGGCTGAATATCGCGATTATCCGCCATGACGGGCGTGCAGCGTTGCAGCAGGGTGGCAAGGATAAGCAGAGCCTCCATGCCCGCCAAATGCGCGCCTACGCACACATGCTCCCCCGCGCCAAACGGCATATAGGCGAAGCGCGGGCGACCTTCGGATTCTTCCTTGCTGAAATGCTCCGGAAAAAATTTATCCGGATGCTTCCAATAGGCGGGGTGACGGTGCGTGACATAGAGCGGCAGCACGACGGAACTGCCTTTGCGCACAGGCATGCCCATCACTTCGTCCGCTTCCTCGGAAAAACGGTGAATAGCCCAGGCGGACGGATAGAGCCGCAAGGTTTCTTTAAAAACCATGCGCAGGTACAGGAGTTTCTCTGCGCTCTGGGCGCTGGGCATGTCGTTGCCGAGCGTGCTGTCCAGCTCTTGCTGTACCCGCGCCAGTACCTGCGGATGCCGCGCCAGCAGGTACCAGCACCAGCCAAGAGCCGTGGAAAGCGTATCGTAGCCTGCCATAAGCAGAGTAATGATTTCGTCGTGCAACTGACGGTCGCTGTTTCCGGCGCGCACGAGCGCGTTTACCATGCTGTCGTCTTCATCTTTGCGGATGGTGCTGATGATATCGCGTACAACATCGTCCGCCGCGGCCTTGTCGCGGGCAAAACGCCGGTTGACGTCCAGCGGCAGGAAACGCGGCGGGGTCAGCGGGTTTTGAATAAAGCGGTTGATATAGAAAAACCCGTCCATCATGGCGGTGCCGAAGGCGTCCACTTTTGGGCGGATGTCATAGTTAAACAGCATGTCGCTGATGTTGATAAGGCCAAGCGACATCATCTCGCGCGAGATATTGATGCGGCTGCCCGCCGATTGCTGCCAGCGTGCGGCGATTTCGGCAGTGTTGCGCACGATAAGTGAAGAATATTTGTCAACATGTGCCGGCTGGAAATAGGGGGTAATAGCGCGGCGTTGCTTTTCCCAGACGTCGCCGGTGCTGGTGACGATGCCGTTGCCGCCGATATAGGATACAATACGGCTCCAGCGCGCGCCGCGGCTGTATTTCTGCCGTGCTTTGACAAGGATATGGTGCAGCGCGTCGGGGGCGGCAAAGGAATAGAAGTTGATGAAGGGGTATGCTTTAAAACGCAGGCAGTCGCCCTGCGCGCGGTGGTGACGCAGATAAAATCCGTAAGTGTCGCGCTGCATTTCCGGCATGTGGCCGAAAAGCGGCAGCGCGCCGTCAATATCCGGATATGGCTTGCAGGGCTGCGTCGTCATGTCCGGCGCTTTCTTTCATCGCATTGATGAATCCGTAAAGGTTTTCGGCGTCATACCCGTGCAGCATCAGACGGAAACCGGCTTCGAATGTCGAAAGCGGTATCATCGGGTGGCGGTTATTGACCACGCTCAATATCTCGGGCCGCCCGAACAGCTGCGCGACATAGGTGGCGATGGTTTCGTCAAGCTGCAGAGAGTTGCTTGCACGCCAGAAATCGTCATCGGAAAGCAAAAGCCCGAACATCGGCGTATAAAGCTCTATCGCGCTTTGCAGGTCGAGGAAGTTATGCCATTTGTCGGGCAGGGGTTCAAACTCTTGGTCGAAAGGGCGTATGGGCGAAAAATCGATTTTTTCAAGCGGGAGGGCGGAAATAGTTTTTTGATTGCCGCGCAGGTAGTCGTTGAGGTTGATAATGAAATTATAAATGTTCAGGTCATGCTGGATAAAGGTGTTGTTACCGACATCTGCAATCTTGCGCGGCAGCAGCGGGTGTGCGGACAGGGCGCCGCCCGCCAGATTGCGGTTGAGGAAGCCCAAAATCTGGCTGCCGATATTGAAGTGCCGTAAAATCAGATAATTCGCATCACGGCTGACAAATGTTTTCATACCCCAGCAGATAATCGCATGCAGCGCGCGCGGCGAGGTCATGCGCCGCGGCAGGATGATGCGCAGCAGCTGGGTGATGCCGATGGTCAGGCGTGCCAGCGGGCGCACAATCGGCAGCAGGAATTGGCGCGAACGGCTGGCATTATTACGCATCAGCGCGGTTTTGACGCCTTCACCGATAAATGTGCTGCGGTCGAGAAGCAGCGCGCGCCAGGGGTCGGGATTTTTTTCGTCATGCAAGGGAGGGGTAGGCGCGTTTGTCATGCGTTGCCCAGTTCTTCCAATTGCAGGCGATAAAGACGTCCGACAATTTTGGCGGTTTTGATGATGCGCTCCCCCATGCCCGGCTCGTCGAGGATGCCGGAATTAAGTGTCTCCACAAAATGCGCCATGTGGTCTTCGTCATTTTCGGCGTGATAGATGAAGAAACTGACCTGTTCGTCCGCCAGTTGCAGCTGTTCCTGTATCTTGCGGCCCCAGACACCGGCTTTTTTCTGACCGAGCCCTTCGATGATGAACATGGCGCCCAAAAGGTCAAACGGATTGGTCTGCGTGGCGCTATGATACATGAAAGCGTGCAGCGCTTCGGTGCCGATATTCTTGGGGGCGTTGCGAATATCATCCAGCGTGCCGCCCATGGAAACGTAATGTTTTTCCAGCATCCGGAAATCTTGATGCTCCGCAACGGCATGTTTCAGAAACACCGAGCGCTGGTCGGTATAGCGCGCATCAATGCTTGAGGCGGCGCGCGCAATCCAGCGAGCGCCCTCTACGACCTGTTGCCGGTGGTTGATAAGCAGGGTTTTGTAATCTTCCTCACGGAATTTTCCGCGCCGGAGTTTGTCTATCAGCGGTACGGCCTCGATGGCTGTGTCAAAGTCGCTCCAGGCAATCATCAGGCCGCGCATGACGGCTTCGCTATTCATGATTTGATTCACGCTTATACAACCCCCAACATCATAAGCCCGTTCAGGCAACGGCCGCTTTCGGGTACATGGCACAGGATTTTTTGCCCGCGCGCAAGCTGTTTTTCGCGGCAAAGCTCCTCCAGCATAATAAAAATTGAAGCGGTTCCCGTATTGCCGCGGGTGTAGAGGTTGCTGAACCATTTTTCTTCGGGCACCAGTGCGCCTGCCGCACGCAGAACTGCCACGGCATCCTCGCGCAGGGAGTGGGACGAATAGTGGCTGCAAAGAATATCCACGTCTTCCAGCCTGAAGCGTCCGCGCTGCAAAAGGTCAAGGTAGTGGGAGACCCAAACGGGTATCATTTCCTGCAGGAGGGTGAAATCCTGCGTCAGCATCAAGGCGCCGTTTTCAGCTGCCGCATGCGGGCCTCCATAGTTGCCCCATGGCACCGCCGTGCCATCCGCCGCGCGGCTGGCGCCGGCCGTCATGCAGGTGTCAAATCTGTCGGCGTAAGAGCGCAGGTCAATCCACAGGATTTTAAAAGAGAGCTGGCGGCTGTTGGGTTTGTTTTCAAGGATGGCAGCACCCGCCCCATCAGACAAGGTAAAGCGCAGAAAATCTGCTTCGAGCGGCACATGGCCGTCTTCTATAAAGCTGCGGGTATGCTCGTAAAATCCGGGGCGGAAATAGCGGCTGGGGAAATTGCTG
>DQGU01000261.1:0-828 GCA_003524565.1 Rhodospirillaceae bacterium | reverse complement strand
GCTCTTCCGATCTCATTGGTGCTCGCCTGCGCGAATTTGAGTATAGGCAGACTTAAGTGCCATGAGGGCGCTGGCGCAAACGCTTTGAAAGCTGGCAATTTCCAGCGGCGGCAGTTTCAGCTCGGCATGCACATGCGAGGCCAGTCCGGGTAGCAGCATATCTGCAATCGTGGTTGATGTGGCGAGATAGGAAATTTGCGAAGCCGAGATTTCCGAATTTTCGATAGCGTCTTTAATTGCGCGACTTGCCATTTCTGCGTTTGTATAAAGCGGTCGTCCCTCGTGGTCGAGCGCATAATGACGCGTTTTGATGCGGTTTTGACGCAAGACAAGCGCGCGGTGCCGCGAAGGCTGCCCGCCTATCATTCCCAAATGCTGTTCCATGGCCGCATTCGATACGGGCTCGCCTGGCAAGAAAGCGCCAAAGCTGTTGATAAATACGTCGTTCATTCTTTCTTTCCTTGCCGTTTCGATATGCGCGAAGAGTGGTCGTTGCATCGTTAGAAGCCGATTTCTATGGCCGCCTTTTTGAGTATGCCTGCGCTGTGCTTGAGGGCGGCTTTTTCGCCGTCTGTCATCAGGGGGGACAGGGTTTGGGTGACACCCGCGCGGGCAACGACGCGGGGCAGGGAAAGGGTGACGTTGCCGATGCCGATGCCCTCCACATCATCCGTCAGCATGCTGCAGGTGATGATGGCATGCTGGTCATCGACGATGGCTTCGGCAATGCGCGCCATGCCGCCGCCGATGCCAAACCACGTTGCGCCTTTGCCCGCGATGATACGCGCGGCGGCGCGGCGCACGCCGTCGTCAATCTGCGCGCGCACG
>DQGU01000075.1:546-2712 GCA_003524565.1 Rhodospirillaceae bacterium | reverse complement strand
GTCACCATCGGCGAAAAACATCCGGTACTGCCGCTGCGCGATATTGTGGTTTTCCCCCACATGATTGTGCCGCTTTTCGTCGGGCGGGATAAATCCGTGCGCGCGCTTGAAAGCGCGATGGCCGATAATAAAAAAGTGCTGCTGGTCACGCAAAAATCCGCGCAGCAGGACGACCCGACGCCGGGCGACCTGTACGACATCGGCACCATCGGCACCGTGCTGCAACTGCTGAAACTGCCCGACGGCACTGTGAAGGTGCTGGTCGAAGGCATCAAGCGCGTGCAAATCATGTCCTATACCGACCGCGCCGAATACTTCGAAGCCTATGCGACCGAAGTGGAAGAACGCCAGATGAGCGGCGAGGCGATTGACGGCCTGATGCGCGCCTGCGTGTCGCAATTCGACCAGTATGTGAAGCTGAACCGCAAAATCCCGCCGGAAATCGTGTCGTCTATCGGTCAGATTGACAGCGCGGCGAAGCTGGCGGATACGATTGCATCACACTTGTCGCTGAAAATTCCCGACCGCCAGAAGCTGCTGGAAAGCCTGAACACGGCCGAGCGTTTGGAGCAGATTTTCGCCCTCATGGAAGGCGAGATTAGCGTCATGGAAGTCGAAAAGCGCATCCGCGGCCGCGTCAAGCGCCAGATGGAGAAAACGCAGCGCGAGTATTATCTGAACGAGCAGATGAAGGCCATTCAGAAAGAGCTGAACGAAGGCGAAGACGGCCTTGACGAGCTTGCCGAGCTGGAAGAAAAAATCAAAAAAACCCGCATGAGCAAGGAAGCCAAAACCAAGGCGAATGCGGAGCTGAAAAAACTGCGCCAGATGAGCCCGATGTCGGCGGAAGCGACGGTCGTGCGCAACTATCTGGACTGGATGCTCGGCGTGCCCTGGAGCAAGAAATCCAAAATCATCAAAGACCTGAAATTCGCCGAAAGCATCCTCGAAAAAGACCACTACGGGCTTGAGAAGGTCAAGGAGCGTATCCTTGAATATCTGGCCGTACAGCACCGTGCGAACAAGGTGAAGGGGCCGATTATCTGCCTCGTCGGCCCGCCGGGTGTGGGTAAAACATCGCTGGGCAAATCGATTGCGAAGGCGACGGGGCGTAACTTTGTGCGCATGTCGCTGGGCGGGGTGCGTGATGAATCCGAAATCCGCGGTCATCGCCGTACCTATATCGGCTCCATGCCCGGACGCATTATTCAGGGCATGAAAAAAGCCAAAACGTCGAACCCGCTGTTCCTGCTGGACGAGATTGACAAGCTCGCCCACGACTGGCGCGGCGACCCGGCAGCGGCGCTGCTGGAGGTTCTCGACCCCGAACAGAACAACACCTTCAACGACCATTACATGGAAGTCGATTACGACCTGTCCGACGTGATGTTCGTTTGCACGGCCAACACGCTTGACCTGCCGCGTCCGCTTCTGGACCGGATGGAGATTATCCGTGTGTCCGGCTATACCGAGGACGAGAAAGTCGAAATCGCACGCCGTCACCTGCTGGATAAAACGACGGAAGCCAACGGCCTCAAGAAAGGCGAGTTCAGCATCAACGACGCCGCCATGCGCCATCTTATCCGCTACTACACGCGGGAAGCGGGCGTGCGCAGCCTCGAGCGTGAACTGTCCAACCTTGCGCGCAAGGCTATCAAGGAAATCATGCTCGGCAAGAAGGAAGACATCTCCATCACGCCGAAGAACATCGAGAAGTATGCGGGCGTGCCGCGCTACCGCTACGGTCAGGCCGAAGAGCAGGACCGCATCGGTTGCGTGACCGGCCTTGCGTGGACGGAAGTTGGCGGCGATTTGCTGCAAATCGAATCCGTCACCTTCCCGGGCGGCAAGGGCAAGGTCAGCATGACCGGCAAACTGGGCGATGTGATGAAAGAGTCCATTCAGGTCGCCGAAATGCTGATTAAATCCCGCGCCAACCAGCTGGGCATCAGCATGGCGACGCTGGATAACCTTGGCGTGCACGTTCACGTTCCCGAAGGCGCAACGCCCAAGGACGGCCCCTCGGCAGGTATTGCGATGGTGACGTCCATCGTGTCGTGCCTGACGGGCATTGCCGTGCGCAAAGACGTGGCGATGACGGGCGAAGTTGACTTGCTCGGACAGGTGCTGCCGATTGGCGGGCTGAAGGAGAAACTGCTGGCGGCG
>DQGU01000075.1:0-299 GCA_003524565.1 Rhodospirillaceae bacterium | reverse complement strand
TGAAGGAGAAACTGCTGGCGGCGCTGCGTGGCGGCATCACCAAAGTGCTTATTCCGAAAGAGAACGTCAAAGACCTCGCGGAGATTCCGGACAACGTCAAAAAAGGCCTCGAGATTGTGCCCATGACGGTGATTACCGAAGTTCTTTCGCACGCCCTTGTCAGAATGCCTGAACCGGTGGAAGAAAAACCCGCCGATGCTGCAGCTGCAAAAACAAGCGAAAACAAAGGAAAAGACGTTATTCATCACTAAACGTGATTAAATCCGCGGGGGCATTGCGCATAATACGCGCAATGCCCC
>DQGU01000210.1 GCA_003524565.1 Rhodospirillaceae bacterium | reverse complement strand
CTATTGTCAGGACAACCGCATCGGCTGGGTCGAAAAAGACGCTATCGGCGCGGACGGCAAAGATTTACAGGACTTTACCGAAAAGCTCGCTGCCCTGCGCGCCGCGCACCCCGCATTGTCTGCCGAAGAGTTTCTGCACGGCACAGCGGGCAGCGACGGGCGCAAAGACCTGACATGGCTGGACGCCGCGGGGCAGGAAATCAAGCATCACGCATGGCATGGCGCGCAAACCGTCGCCATGCTGCTCGACGAAGATAAAATCGAAAACCCGGCAGGCAAAGATGGCGGCCGCCGCCTGATGGCTGTTTTCAACCGCAGCGCTGCGCCCATTGATATGCCGCTGCCGTCTGCGCAAAATGCCGGTACATGGCAGCGTGTGCTGGATACCGACACGCCAAAAGACGCGCCGCAAAACCATCAGGATGGTGAAAAGGCGCGCATCGCCCCGCGCTCCGTCGCGGTATTCGTGCGCAAACCCTGATTAATCAGTAATCTTTTTTCCAGTTGATGCCGACGCTGTTGTCGTTGTCGCTGCCGACGCGCGTTTCCAGCTGCAAATTCGGTTTCAATTCGATTTGCAATTTGACGCCGCTGCCCTCGGTATTCACCCCTTGGTCAACGGACATATAAACACCGTCCGACAAATATTTGCCGACCGATACGCTGGTCGCGCCCGTTTTATCGTCACGGTTGAGGCTGAACATATCGATGCCCGCTTTTTTGCGCAGCTGGCTGATGGGGTCCATGGCGCCGCCGCCCAGTTTTCCCGACATCACGCCGATAATCTGCGCGATGCGCACCATTTCCATCGGCGTCAGCTCCGTCACTGACTTGTCGAAGAAAACACGCGACAGAATTTCATCCTGCGGCAGAGCCGGGTTTGACGTCAATGTGACTTCGGGCGCCATGGCCGTACCGCTGACAGCCACATTCGCCGTCACCTGCTTGCCCTTGATGCTGCCCTTGATATCCAAATCGGGATTGTCGAGATTACCCGCGCTGAAATCAATAAGCCCGCTGTCAAACGTCATGCGCGCATCGAAAAACTCATACCGCCCGCGTATCAGTTTCAGATGGCCATCGACCTGCGGCTCCGCTGCTTCGCCGCGCACATGCGCTTTCGCCGACCATTCGGAATCAAGCCCCTGCCCGCGCACGAAAATCGCCCGCGGCGCATCGGCGCGGATGTCGAGACGGATGGGATAAGCCCCCTGCGGCAAGGCCGCCTGACGTTTGGCGCGGCGCAAATGCGGCGGCACGTTAACCTCGACAATATTCAGCATGCTCGCGGCGCTGCCGCTGCCGAAACCTGCCAGATATATTTCCGCCTTGTTGATGGTGATATCGCCGTCGATAGCCATAAAGGCCGCATCGCCCGTACCCTTCAGCGCGCCGCTCGCCTGCACCTGCGCATTTTGCAGCCCCAGCACCTGCGCCTTGTCGAGCGTCACGTCAAAACCGAATGATGGCCGTGCCGGATTGCGCAGTGAAATCTCCGCATGGCCGCCCAGCGTGCCGCGCCCCGCCGTGCGCGCTGAAATGCCGCTGATGCGGATGTCGGAGCGCGTGGCCGCAATATCCGCCCGAAGCGCGCTCAGCTTCACCCCCGCCGCCAGATTTTCGTAGGAAGCATCGCGCACCGTGCCGCTGCCATCCACCACCGGCTGGCGCAGCGAGCCGCCGACATCTGCGGTCAGCTGCGCGCGCCCCGCAAGCCTGTGGTCGTCCAGCCCCAAAAGCAGGGTCACGCTGCGCAAATCAAGCGCCGTTGAGAAACGGCCTGCTATTTTTTCATCCAGCGACAATACAGGGGGCGAAAGCTGCAGCGGCAGCGTCACATGCCCCGTCACCGCAACTTTTTGCGGCCCTTTCAGGTCGGCCTCCACCCGCAAGCTGCGGTTATCCTGCAGCCGCAGCAGGAAATTGCCCGACAGTTCACGGCCGAGCCTGAGCTGCGCCGTCCCCTGCCAGTCGCGGTAAGGTCCCTTGCCCTGCAGCGCGAAATCGACGTCATAGCCTGCGGGCAGCCCCATCAGGCGCGTGACCATGCCCCCCGCCGCATCGCGCAGCGCGGCGTCTGCTATCAGGTTTTCGTCTTCGTCCACACGCAGGCGCACATGCGCATGTGTGGTTTCAGACGCCTGCCGCCCTGCCGCTGCCCCCAGCAGAATATCAATATCGTTTTCCGCCAGCCGCGGGGAGAGGGCGATGCTGCTTTTCAGACTGAAAAACTGTTCCTGCCCGTACACCGCTTCGCCAACATGTATTTCGCCGATGTTGAAAGATTTCAGCTCCGCCGCAATTTGCGGCCAGTCGGCGGGCGCTTTTTGTGTCTCCACCGCCGCGCCATCTTCGGGTATATTCGGAAGGCGCCCCAGATGCACGCGCGCGATGTCAAGGCGCGACAGGGCGGGACGCATCAGAATATATGTTTTGGGCAAGATGCCCAGTTCAAGCCCCTCGACCTCCAGAAATACGCCCTTGGCATCGGCAAGCTTCAGCGCCGGCACAAAAAGCCGCGTGAGCGAAATATCGCCGATGCTGACATCGACCTTCATATCCGGCGTGGATGCCGCGCGCGATGCCGTTTGCGACAGCCATGCGCGGCCGCCGTCCGTTTTCAAATACTGCATAAAACCGTAAAGACCCAGCAACAGAACGGCCAGAACGGTCAAGCCCCACGCCAGCCAATGGCGCAGCATTATCACAGCGCCCAGCACACCGGTTTTTAACCAATGCCGCGTGGCCTTGGTGTTTTCTGCTGTTTGTTTCTCACCCGACATTAAAACGCCTGCCCGAGGCTGAAATAAACCTGAAACGCGTCGTCTTTGTCACGGCCGTTGATGGGCACGGCGATGTCCGCGCGCAAGGGGCCGACGGCCGTGTAGTAACGCATGCCGATACCCGCCGCCCAGAGGAAACGCTCGTCCCCCTTCACATCGAAATCTTCGGTCACGCGGCCGCCTTCGACGAAGGGCACGATGCCAATGGTATCGGTGACGCGGAACCTGACTTCGCTGCCGACCTCAACCTGAAAACGGCCCCCCGTCGGGTCGTCGTTGGCATCCAGCGGGCTAATCAACTGATAGCCATAGCCGCGCACCGAACCGCCACCGCCGGAATAAAGCCGTTTATCTGCCGGCACGCCCGCCGCGCCCTCGCCGAAAATCGCGCCGAGTTTCACGCGGTTGGCGAAAACGATTTTTTCTTCGTTCATGGGCAGATAGTGGCTGGCTGAAATATCGCCTATCACAAAAGTTTCCTGCGACTGGTTAATCGTCAAATACGGCGTCATATTCACTGCCGCACGGATGCCGCGCACAGGGTCGAGCGTATCTGTCGTCGTGTCGTAGTTAACACCGAGCGGCAGGGACAACAGCCAGAAATCCCGTTCGTTCTGCCCTTTTTCTTTCACCTGACTGAATTCAAGCCCGCCGCCTGCATTCACGGACAGCGCATCAGTGAAGGCATGCGAAATCGATGTGGCAGCGTTGTACGATGTCTTGTCATAGGCATCGAGGAATTCCTGCCGATAACCTGTATTCGCTTTCAGCGTCCGCTTGATAGTGCCGCCGAAATCCGGCTTGGTGAAGGCCGCGCCGATGCCGTACCTGTCAAGCCCCGCATCCGCTTCGGCGCGGATTTTTTCTGCGCCGCCCCAAAGGTTGCGGTGTTCCCAAAAAACCTTGCCTTCGATACTGCGGCTGGTGGAATAGGATACCCCCGCGCCAATCGTGCGCGGTTTGCGCTCGCTGACGGCAATCGTTGCCGGTACGCGGCGCGCGCCGTCTTTGGCTTCAAGCGTGATATCGACGGTGGAAAACAATCCCGTGCCCAGCATTTTCTTGCGCGTATCGACGACTTTGTCGAGATTGAACACATCCCCTTCTTGCCAGCCGACGCGGCGGCGGATGAAATCTTCGCGCACCGCGTCATAGCCTGTGACATCCGCCGCGCCGAAAACAGCCTTCTGCCCGCTTTTCAGCGAAAGTGTCACAGCAGCACTTTGCGCCGCATGGTCAACGAGAACCTTGCGCTCCGCCACTTCCGGCAAAGGATAGCCGCTGCGTTTAAGCGCCTCCAGCATCTCGCGCTCGCGCTCCAGTATCACTGCGGGCGTTGCCGTCTGTCCTTTTATCTTGCGCAGAATGCGGCGGGTATTGATACCCTCCGGTGCCTCTGCTTTGCGCCCCGCCTTGTTAAGCCACATAACGTCATACGACGACAGCGTGAAAGCAGGGCCGGTTTTAATATCCAGCGTGACGGTATAAGGCTCCGCCGCGCCTTCGATTTTATAACGGATATCCGCGCCGTAATATCCCTGCCCAATCATGGTATCGCGCAGGCGCGTCACGTCATCCGCTGCGCGGCGCGCCAGACCGTCGCGCGACAGCGGTTTATTTTTCTGAAACTGGAAAAGATAGGAATTGAGCTTCAGCTCTTTCACAACATCCTTTTTCGCATCGCCCGTAATGACGGGGGTATAGTCCACTTCTGCCCGCACAGTTGCCGCGGCCGTGAGAATCCCCGCGCACAAAAGCAGCGCAAGGCTGCGCCCCGCAGCCTTTTTGCGTATAGAAAACAGAAATGGAGACGCCGATTTTTCCATGCGGGTAACCTATCACAGGGCGCCGCGGATTTCCGCAAAAAACAGACGCCTAAAATCTTTGATTTTAAATGATTTAATCACTATTTTAGTTCCGGATAAAACAAGGGGGACGCCATGGCGTGGATATATCTTTTTTTCGCGGGCCTGTTTGAAATCGCCTGGGCTATCGGCCTTAAATACAGCGAAAGCTTTACGCGCCCCGTGCCCAGCATCATCACCGTCATCTGTCTTGCCATCAGTATGGTGCTGCTCGGCCTTGCCGTGCGCACCTTGCCGATTGGCACGGCCTATGCCATCTGGACAGGCATCGGTGCGGCAGGCGCAGTAGCCGCAGGCATTTTTCTGTTCCATGAACCAGCGACAGCGGCACGCATTTTTTTCGCATCGCTGATTGTGGTCGGCATCGTCGGCCTCAAACTGTCTTCCCCCGCTACCTGACATCTGCATACATTGGCATGCACGAAAGCCGCACCGCTTGTCCGGCAACCCATAGTTGTATAAAATAAAAGATGCAGCGAAGGGAATCCCATGCCCGAAATTTTTGGCTATCTGCCTGCCGTATGCGGCTTGTTGCTGGCGCTTTTGGTTGCGCTGGTCTGGAAACTGCGGCGCCTTACCCTGCTTTTAAACCGTCAGGCGGCGGAGCTGCGCGCGGCGCGCAAGCACGAAGCGCTCGGCACGCTGGCGGGCGGCATCGCGCATGA
>DQGU01000163.1:451-5229 GCA_003524565.1 Rhodospirillaceae bacterium | reverse complement strand
GTTTCTTAGCCGGTTTTGCCTTCGCTTTGGTTGTCTTTGCCATTGTGCCTCACTTAAAAACGTGTGTTCACAGAAAATTCTGTATCATCAAGTACTTGTTGGGCTTTCTGCCCAGCGGCTACAAATATGCCATTCAAGAAAGACCATATCTTAAATGCCATAAAATTTCAAGAAAATTCTTAAATTTGCGTTAATTCTGTATGTTTATAGCCCAAAAACAGGCAGTTCGCGGTTTTGGTTCCGTTATCGATTTCCCTAAAAATTATGAATTATGCTATAATTACATAAATCATCTTTCTGGAGTCGCGGCGATATGGGCAAACTGTCCGATAGTTTCAATAAGACCTCTGTCGGGACGGGGGCTATCGGGCTTTTGGAGTATGCATTCAAAAACGGCAACAAAGATGTCATAAGCCTTTTGCTCGGCTTGGGGGCAGACGTAAACGCCCAAAACAACCAGCCGGCACCCCAGCCTTCGTTGCCGATGGGGCATCCCCCGGGCTATGTCCCGCCGAAAAGGCAGGCGCAGGATAGTGTTGAAAAACAGATGGAGCGTCTGGGCGAAATCGAAGTCCTGCCCGCGGTGAACGTCCGCAAGCGGACGGAGATGGAGCGGGGTAAAAAGGGTATAGGGCTGCTCAAGCCTGCACAGATACGCCGGCGCAAACAGGGCGGCAGCGGGGAAGGCGGCCCGGGCGGCGCTTAATCGCCTTCGCCAGCTTCGGCGCTGAAGAGCTTGATTTTATCCGGAATATTTCTGAATTCTTCCGCTTCAGGCAAGGCGGGCTTTTTGCGCGTCAGCACCGGCCATGCGCCGGTGGAGTATTCGCGGTTAAGCTCGAGGAATTTTTCGCCGCGCTCGTCAATGTCCGACACAATCGCGTCAATCGGGCATTCGGGTACGCAGACGCCGCAGTCGATACATTCGTCGGGGTTGATGACCAGCATGTTTTCGCCCTCGTAAAAACAATCGACGGGGCAGACCTCGACGCAATCGGTGAATTTGCATTTGATGCAGACGTCGGTGACAACGTAGGTCATGATATCCTCGGTTTTTCTTGTTCTTGTATCGTTATTTTAAATCAGGCTTAGAGCATGTCGCGCAGGCGGAACCATGTCATGGCGGCCACGAACAGCGGGCGTCTCAGCAAATCGCCGCCCGGGAAAGTGTTGTGGCGTATTTTGGCGAAAACGTCAAACCTCTCGGCGGTGCCTGCGACGGCCTCGGCCATAATCTTACCCAATATATTGGTCAAAATCACGCCCTGTCCGCCAAAGCCATGTGCAAAATAAATATGGGGCGAAAGGCGTCCCAGATGCGGCATGCGGTTCATGGTCAGGTCAAGCGGCCCGCGCCAGCAATGGTCGATGCGGGTCATTTTCAGGATGGGAAACAGCGTGGTCATCCGCTCCCTGAGGCGCATATCCTCACCGGCATATTCGCGGTCGCTATAGTTGCAGTTGCCACCGAACAAAAGCCGATTATCGCTTGAAAATCTGTAATAATCCATGATGAAGCGCGCGTCGATAACGGCAAGGTCGCGGGTCATAATCTGCTGGCGGCGTGCGTCGCTCAGCGGCTCCGTTGCTATCACATGGGCGGTGGCGGTAATCGAGGCCTTGCGCAAAGGGGCGAGGCCTTTCATGCCCGTGACGCCTGCCAGCACCACAAATTTCGCATTCACGCTGCCGCCGCTTGCGGTAAGGACGCGCTGCACATCGTTACCGGGGATGATTTCAGTTGCGGCCGTGCGCTCGTATATCTTGCCGCCCAGGCGCTGGAAAGCCTGCGCCACGCCGAGCGCGTAGTTGAAGGGGTGGAAATGCCCGCCCTTGGCATCATAAAGCCCGCCGGTATAGCTATTGGTAAGGACGGTATCCTGCACCGTCTTTTCATCCCACCATTCGATGTCTTTATGACCAAGGCGCTGCCAGTCGCTGATATCGGTCTTGAGCTCGGCTTCTTGCTTCGGTTTCATCGCCGCGCTCAGGTGGCCGAACTTCAGGTCGCATTTGATGTCATGCTCGGCAATGCGGTGGAGCAGGAGGGCGAGCCCTTCGAGCGACACATTGCTCAGGAACCTCGCGGTCTCAAGCCCGTAGTGCTGGATAAGCCAGCCGGGCGACTGGCTGAAGCCGCGCTGGATATGCCCGCCGTTGCGGCCGGAGGCGAGGCCGCTTATGGTGTCTTTTTCCAGAAGAATAACGCTATAGCCTTTCTGGGAAAGCTCGAGCGCGGCGGAAAGTCCCGTAAAACCGGCACCGACAACGCACACATCGCAGTTGACCTCGCCCTGGAGCCCGCCTAGAGTCACAAGCAGCCGGTTGGCTGTCAAAGCATACCAGGGGTCGTGGTACTCCTTTACGTTTTCATATTTCCTGGGCATCTTTTGGCGAAGGCTTTCTGAGAGCGGGAGGTCAAAAAAATCATCATATCAAGGGGTTTGTCATGGACAAGCTGGAGCAGTTTATCCGAGAACACGAAATAACGGAAGTGGAATGCCTGATACCCGACATGTCCGGCATCGCGCGGGGCAAAATTCTGCCCGCGGAAAAACTGCTGCGCATCCTGCGCGAGCGGGGCATGCCCATTCCTGAATCCATTTTCATCCAGACCGTCACGGGCGATTATCCGGATGGCGAGCTTATCAGCCCCTCGCTCGGCGATGTGTACATGAAGCCCGACGAAGACACCATCCGCCTTGTGCCGTGGTATCAGGAACCGACGGCGCAGATTATCTGCGACGCCTTCAATGGCGATGATACCGCTGTGCCGCTGTCTTCGCGCCAGCTGCTCAAGCGTATCATCAAGGAATACAACGACCGCGGCTGGAATCCTGTCGTGGCGCCGGAACTTGAATTCTACCTCGTCGGCGTCAACACCGACCCCGATATTCCGCTGCAGCCGCCCGTTGGCCGCTCCGGCCGTCAGGAAAGCGGCCGTCAGGCCTACGGCATCGACGCGGTCAACGAATTCGACCCGATTTTCGAAGACATCTATGACTACTGCGAAGAGCAGAACGTCGATATCGACACGCTGAGCCACGAAGCGGGCGCAGCGCAGCTGGAAGTCAACTTCAACCACGGCGACCCCGTTGAGCTGGCCGACCAGGCCTTCCTGTTCAAGCGCACCGCGCGCGAGGTTGCTTTGCGTCACGGCGTTTACGCAACCTTCATGGCGCAGCCGATGCAGACCGAACCCGGCAGCGCGATGCACATTCACCAGAGCGTGGTCGATTTCAAAACCGGTGCGAATATTTTCGCCAATGCCGACGGCAGCGACAGCCAGCTGTTCCGCCACTATGTGGGCGGTTTGCAGCGTTATCTGCCGAGTGCCTTGCCGCTGTTCGCGCCTAACGTGAATTCGTATCGCCGTTTCGGCCACAAGGAAACCGACAGCCCCATCAACGTCGAATGGGGGCTCGATAACCGCACGGCCGGCCTGCGCGTGCCGATTTCGAAACCCGAAGGCCGCCGCGTTGAAAACCGCCTGCCGGGCGCCGATGGCAACCCTTACCTGTCCATCTCGGCGACGCTGGCTTGCGGTTTGCTCGGCCTTATCGAAGGGCTGGAACCGACGGAGCAGATTAAAGGCAGCGCCTATAAAAAAGGCCACAGCCTGCCCACGCACCAGTTCGACGCGCTCAAAAAGTTCAAGGCATGCAAACCGCTGCAAGAGCTTCTGGGCGAGCGTTTCTGCCGCGCGCTTATCGCCATCAAGGAAACCGAATTCAAGGCCTATAACGCCGTGATTTCGTCGTGGGAGCGCGAGAACCTGCTGCTTAACGTATAAGGGCCGTCTTTCATGACGCTGACGCTTATCGCCAGAAATCCCTACACACGGCAGATTGGCGTTGCCATTGCCAGCGGTTCGGACGATTGCGCGGGCGGCAGTCTTTATACGGATGAGCGCTTCGGCGTTGTCTCCGTTCAGGCAAAGGGCGACCGCGCGGTTGGCGCGCGCGCCCTTTCGCTTTTGCAATCGGGCATGGACGGGCCGCAAATCATCGAAACCCTGCTTGCCGAAGATCGCAAAATCGACATGCGCCAGATTATCGCCGTGCCTATGGACGGCGACATCGGCGTTATGACGGGCATGCAGTGTTTGCACTGGGCAGGACACCGCATAAAATCGCATCACGCACTGGCGGGCAATATGCTGTCCAGCGACAAGGCGCTGGAGGCGATGGAAAAAGCATTCATGACAGATATGCAGGCACCGCTGCGCCGCCGGCTTTTCGCTGCGTTGGGCGCAGGGGTGGCGGCGGGCGGCGATGTGCGCGGCCACCGCTCCGGCGCTATTATGATTGTGGGGGCACCCGCGTATGATTTGCGCGTGACGGCGTCGCTGCAGGTGCTGGACGATTTGCGCGAGGGATTGGCATGACAACGGAAACAGACCGCTTCGCGCTGCATAACGCCGTGCTGGAAGAGGTGCGCGGCCATGCGGATGTTGCCGCCGCGCGCGTGCAGGATTTGCTGGCGGCGGGCGCGGACCCTCATGCAGCCGACAGCAATGGCGAAACCCCCTTCAATGTCGCCGCCGCAAACGCGCCCGTATGCGGGCGTTTGATGACGATATATTGGCTGGAACAAGCCATGGCAGGCAAGGGCGGCAAAGGCCTGAATGACCGCTCCGGCGCGCATGGCTCGACGCTGGCGCAATATATGGCGAAATGGCTGGCAGATGATGAAATCGTAGCCGCTTTTGCGCGCGCGGCGGCGGCGGGCATGCAGGTCGATACGCCGAACAAAAGCGGCTGGACGCCCCTGATGGC
>DQGU01000163.1:0-213 GCA_003524565.1 Rhodospirillaceae bacterium | reverse complement strand
AAGCGGCTGGACGCCCCTGATGGCGGCGGCGGCGATGGGGCGTTTGGCAGCGGTCGAGGCTTTGCTGCCGCTTTATAGCCACGCCGCGCTTTGTACACAGGCGCATGAAAATTATACCGCCGATTACGGCGGCGAGGGGCGGATTGTCACCTACCGCGGCGCGCTCAATGCTGCCGAAATCGCGCAGGAGCGTATTTTTCAGGACGAAGGCGC
>DQGU01000153.1 GCA_003524565.1 Rhodospirillaceae bacterium | reverse complement strand
GAAGCTTCTCAATGCGGAGTCAAAATCGATGGTTAAGAATGTAATCGTGTTCGTCACGGCGGGTGCGCTGGGCGCCTATATGATGATGACGGGCAAGCTGCCCTTGCCGGGCGGTCCTCAGCAAATGCAAAAACCGGCCGTGGCTATTGCCGCCGCGCCCGAACAGCCGCAGGCGATGCCCGCCAGCGTTTCCGCCGCGCTCAGCCGCGATATTACCGAATGGAGCGAGTTTTCCGGCCGCCTGCGCGCGATGGAAGACGTGCAGGTGCGCCCGCGCGTATCGGGCACGGTGGATGCGGTGCATTTCCGCGAAGGCGATATGGTGAAACGCGGCCAGACGCTGTTCACCATCGACACGCGCCCGTTCAAGGCCGCATACGACCAGGCCGCCGCCGCGCTGAAAGGGGCGGAGGCGCGCGCCGAGCTGACGCGCAGCGATTTCACCCGCGCCGAAAAACTGCTGGCTGAAAAAGCCGTATCGCAGCGCGAATTCGATGAAAAGAAAAACGCGTTCCTCGAAGCCGACGCCGCGGTGGCGGCGGGCAAGGCCGCGCTTGACCTTGCCGCGCTCGACATGGAATACGCCGAAGTGCGCGCGCCGATTGACGGCCGCGTCGGCCGCCCCGACATCACCGTGGGCAACACGGTGCAGGCGGGCACGGCGGTTTTGACCACGCTGCAATCCGTTGACCCCGTGTTTGCGGATTTCGATATGGATGAACGCACATATCTGCGCGTGCTGAAAGCGGTGCGCGCCGAAGGCAAGGGCCGCGAAATGCCCGTGATGATGGCGCTGGCCGATGAATCCGAATTCACGCGCACGGGGCGCATCCGCTCCTTCGACAACCAGCTGAGCGGCGATTCAGGCACGCTGCGCGTGCGCGCGGAATTTGACAATCCGGATGGTCTTTTGACCCCCGGTCTGTTTGCCCGCATCCGTCTGGGCAGCGCCGAAAAAACGACGGCGGTACTGGTCAACGACAAAGCCATCGGCACCGACCAGACGCGCCGCTATGTATATGCGCTGGATGAAAACAATGTCGTCGGCTACCGCCCTGTGACGCTGGGCAAGCTTACGGACGACGGCCTGCGCGTGATTGCCGAAGGCCTCGGCGCGGGTGAAAAGATTGTGGTCAACGGCCTGATGCGTATTCACCCGGGCGCCAAAGTCCAGCCCATCATGGTGCCGATGGATACGCTGGAGCCCCCAGCCGCTCCGCCCGCAGGTGCGGAGGGCGCAAATAATAATAACGCTCCGCCCGCAGGTGCGGAGGGCGCAAATAATAATAACGCTCCGCCCGCAGGTGCGGAGGGCGTTGATAAAGAGCCGCCCGCACAACCGCAAGAATAAATAACAAAAACGCCACCGCCGCCGGACAGTCGCGCCGGTTTTGAGGAAACGCCATGGATATCTCCAGATTTTTTATCGACAGGCCGATTTTTGCCGCCGTTTTGTCGATTTTCATTTTCATCGCGGGCGCGATGGCGATACCGACGCTGCCGATTTCGGAATATCCGAACGTTGCGCCGCCGTCCGTGGTTGTACGCGCGCAATATCCGGGCGCCAACCCGCGCACGATTGCCGAAACCGTCGCCACCCCGATTGAAGAACAGGTGAACGGCGTCGAGGGCATGCTTTATATGTCGTCGCAATCCACTGCCGACGGCCAGATGGCGATTACCGTGACCTTCAAGCTTGGCACCGACCCCGACCTTGCGCAGCAGCTGGTGCAAAACCGCGTGCAGCAGGCCTTGCCCCGTCTGCCCGACATCGTGCGCCAGTTCGGCGTGACCACGGTCAAAAGTGCGTCCAACATCACGATGGTGGTGCATATCACGTCGCCCGATGGCCGCTATGACACCAATTACCTGCGTAACTTCGCCGTTCTGAACGTCAAAGACCGCATCGCCCGCCTGAACGGTATTGGCGAGGCGCAGGTCTTCGGCGGCGGCGATTACGCCATGCGTATCTGGCTCGACCCGGGCAAGCTTGCGGCGCTCGGCCTTACGGCGGGTGACGCAGTCGCTGCGGTGCGCGAACAAAACGCGCAGGTTGCGGCCGGTATCATCGGCGGGCAACCGCGCGAAGACAAAGGCGCGTTCGAGCTTTTGGTCAATGCCAAGGGGCGTTTGCAGACCGAAGAAGATTTCGCGGGCATCATCCTGAAAACGACGGAAAGCGGCGGTATCATCCGCCTTGGCGATGTGGCGCGCATGGAAATGGGGGCGAATACCTATGCCCTCGGCTCGCTGCTCGATAACAAACAGGCCTCGGCCATCGCGGTGTTTCAGGCGCCTGAATCAAACGCGCTGCAGCTGGCCAACGACGTGCGCACGACAATGGCGGAGCTGAAATCCACCGTTTTCCCCGATGGTATCGATTATACCATCGTCTATGACCCGACGCGCTTTGTGCAATCCAGTATCGATGCCGTCGTGACCACGCTGGTCGAAGCGGTCATTTTGGTTGTTATCGTGGTTATCGTGTTTCTGCAAACATGGCGCGCGTCCATCATTCCGCTGCTGGCGGTGCCGGTGTCGGTTGTGGGCACGTTTGCGGTTATGAAGCTGTTCGGCTTTTCCATCAACAACCTGACGCTGTTCGGTCTTGTCCTTTCCATCGGTATTGTCGTCGATGACGCCATCGTGGTCGTCGAAAACGTGGAGCGGAACATCGAAGAAGGCCTCAATCCGCGCGAAGCCGCCTATAAGGCGATGCAGGAAGTATCCGGCCCGATTATCGCGATTGCCCTGACGCTGGGCGCGATTTTCATTCCGGTCGCTTTCGTCAGCGGCCTGACGGGGCAGTTCTATAAACAGTTCGCCCTCACCATCGCGATTTCGATGTTTATTTCCGCCTTCAACTCCCTCACGCTCAGCCCCGCGATGGCGGCGAAGCTGCTGCATGCGCCGGATGCGGAGCCTGACCGTTTGCAAAAAATCATCGATGCGGGCTTCGGCTGGTTCTTCCGCGGCTTTAACCGGTTTTTCAAGGCGTCGTCCAAAAAATACGAAGCCACAACCGGCAGCATCGTGCGTCACAAAGTGGGCATGTTCGCGGTTTATCTGGCGCTTATCGCGGGCTCGGTCGTTTTGTTCAACATCACGCCGCGCGGTTATGTGCCTGCGCAGGATAAACAATATCTTGTCGCCTTCGCGCAATTGCCGTCGGGTGCCAATTTGCAGCGCACCGAAGAAGTCATCCGCCGCATGAGCGACATCGCCATGAAAACGCCGGGCGTGCAAAACGCCGTCGCATTCCCCGGGCTTTCCATCAACGGCTTCGCGGCAAGTTCGAGCGCGGGTATCGTTTTCATGACCCTCGACCCGTTTGAAAAACGCACCACGCCCGACCTTTATGGCCCCGTGATTGCCGAAAAACTGATGGGGCAGCTCGGCATGGCGATTGAAGACGCCTTCGTCGGCGTATTCCCGCCGCCCGCAGTCGATGGTCTTGGCACCATCGGCGGCTTCCGCCTGCAAATTCAGGACCGCGGCGATTTGGGCGACGAAGCGCTTTATGGCGCCCTGATGGCCGCGCAGATGAAAGCATGGCAAACGCCGCAGCTGGCGGGCGTTTTCTCCAGCTATCAAATCAACGTGCCGCAGTTGTTCGTCGATATCGACCGTGACCGCGCCAAGCAGCTGGGCATCCCGCTCGGTAATGTGTACGAGGCTTTGCAGGTCTATCTCGGTTCTTACTACATCAACGACTTCAACCGTTTTGGCCGCACCTATCAGGTAATTGCGCAGGCGGATGCGCCGTTCCGTATGGATGCGGCGGATATCGCGCAGCTCAAAACCCGCAATCTGGCGGGGGAGATGGTGCCGCTTGGCAGCGTGCTCAGCGTCAAGCAAAGCTATGGCCCCGACAGTGCGTCGCGTTATAACCTGTTCCGCACGGCGGAGCTGAACGGCGGCCCCGCGCCCGGTTTTTCTTCGGGCGAGGCGGAAACGGCGATGGTGAAAATCCTGCGCGAAGTCCTGCCCCCCGGCATGGATTTCGAATGGACGGAGCTGAAGTATCAGGAAATCCTTGCGGGCAATACGGCGATTTATATTTTCCCGCTTTGCATTTTCCTCGTGTTCCTTGTGCTTGCGGCGCAGTATGAAAGCCTTATCCTGCCGCTGGCCATCATCATGATTGCGCCTGCGGTGACGCTCAGCGCCGTCTTCGGCGTGTGGTGGACGGGCGGGGATAATAATATCTTCACCCAAATCGGGATATTGGTGGTGCTCGGCCTTGCGTGCAAGAACGCCATTCTTATCGTCGAATTCGCGCGCGAACTGGAACTGGCGGGCGAAGAAACGGTGAAGGCCGCCATGACCGCGTGCCGCATGCGTCTGCGCCCCATTTTGATGACGTCGTTTGCCTTCATCATGGGCGTGGTGCCGCTGGTGCTGTCAACCGGCGCGGGCGCGGAAATGCGTCAGGCCATCGGCGTCACCGTGTTTTCGGGCATGATTGGCGTGACGTTCATGGGGCTGTTCCTCACGCCCTTGTTCTATGTATTCCTGCGTAAACTTTCCGGCCGCAAGCTGACCAGTTTGCATCCCGTGCCGGTTCTGAAGGTGCATTAAGATGAAAAAACTTATCATCGCGCTCGCGCTGACAACCGCCCTTGGTGCGCCGCTTTCCGGTTGCAACCTTGCGCCCGATTTCAAATTGCCCGAAACGGCCAAGACGGAACAATTCCGCGAAGCCGAAGACCTGAAGGTCACCGGCAAGTGGAAAGTGGGCGAACCCGCCGCGCATATCGACCGCGGCACATGGTGGAAAGTGTTCAAAGACCCCGCGCTTGATAAACTGCAGGCCGAAGCGGCCGATGGCAACCTGACAGTGCAGGCGATGGAAGCGCGCGTGCGTCAATCGCGCGCCGCAGCAGGGCAGGCACGCGCCGGTTTCTTTCCGGATATCGACGGCAATGCATCGGCCACGCGCCAAAAACCTAATGCGGTTGCGCGCGGCATGGCGCCCGGCAGCGAACTTGCGATTGAAAACAGCCTCAAGACCGGCCTGACGCTCAGCTATGAACTGGACTTGTTCGGCCGCGTGCGCAACCGCCACAAAGCGGCGAAGGCCGAGGCGATGGGCGCAGAGGCGACGCTGCAAAGCATGCGCCTTGCCATGCAGGCAGATGTGGCGGATTTGTATTTCCTTATCCGCGCGCTTGACCGTGAACGCGGCGTTTTGTCTGTTTCGGTTTCCTTGCGCGAAGATGGTTTGAAAATTCTTAAAAAGCGTCTCGATATCGGCACGATTACCGAACTGGATATCGCCGAGGCGACGGTGGACCTTGAAAACACGCGCATGCAGTATCAGGACGTCATCCAGCAGCGCAAAGAGGCGGAACATGCCCTTGCGCTTTTGCTGGGCAAGGCGCCGGGTGAATTTTCGCTGAAATCGGCGGAACTGCCGCGCCGTATTCCCGTCATTCCTGCGGGCGTACCGTCGAGCGTTTTGGAGCGCCGCCCCGATATTTCCGCCGCGCAATATAAACTGGCCGCTGAAAACGCGCGCATCGGCGTTGTGAAGGCGTCGTTTTTCCCCACCTTGTCGCTGACGGGGAATGCGGGCGTGGAATCCGACGTGATGTCGAACCTGTTTCAATGGTCGAGCCGCACATGGGCGATTGGGCCGATGCTGAGCTTGCCGATTTTTACGGGCGGTGAAAACACCAAGGCCCTTGAACGCCAAAAGGCTGTGTACGAAGAAGCCGTGGCCGATTACCGCCAAAGCGTGCTGGTCGCCTTCCGCGATGTTGAAAACAGTCTTTCGCGCCTGAAAACCCTGTCGCGTCAGGCCTCGTCGCAGGCCGTGGCCGAAAGCGCGGCCAAACGCGCGTCGGAGCTGGCGGGCATGCGCTACGAAAACGGCGATGTGGGCTATCTGGAAGCGATTACCGCGCGCCGCAGCGCACTTGAGGCGCAGCGCAGCGGTATTCAAATTCAGGGCGAGCGCCTGCGCGAAACCGTGCGCCTGATACGCGCTATCGGCGGCAGCTGGACGCCGGCCACCGTGCCTGCGCCGGAAACGGGCGTCAAAAAACCCGAACAAAAGAAAAAAGATTGATATGAAGACACAAGGTTTGAGCGATGCGGAAATAGAATCCCGCCTTGCCGCGCCCGGCGCGGGCGTGCCGTGGTATGTGCGGCTGGTCATGCGCCATTACATCGGCCCCTGCGTGGCGGCGAAGGCCGATTGGGCGGCAGAGACGCAGCGCTTTGTCGATACCAATGCGGCGATTTTGGCGCTGGCGGAAAAAATGGATAACGGCCAGCTGCAAAAACGCGTGCTGGTGCCGCGTCTGCGCGGCCTCGAAGACAGCTCGCGCTATTGGTCTGCCGCCATGACGCTGGAACATCTGATGATTGTCGGCACGGGCATGCGCGATATCATCATCCGCCTGTCGCAAGGGCAGGTGCCGCCCGGCCGCGCCGATACCGCACGCGTGAAGCCGCTGGGCAAGCTGCCCGCGCAAACCGTTTTGGCGAATTATAAATCTTTTATATCGACGCTGATGCCGCAAATCGAAACCGCCGTGCCGCCGGAAAAGCGTGATGGTGCGCTGACCTATGCGCACCCCTGGTTCGGCGGCTTCACGCTGCGCCAGTGGCATTGGCTTTTGGCGCAGCACAACGCCATTCACCTGCGCCAGTTGCAGGAAATCGCTGCACGGGTTTAAGGCGGCTGCCGTGCGCGGCCGCGTGCGCCGCTGGACACCGGCCTGCGCCGGTGTGACGTGCAGTTCTGCGCCAGCAACGTATGCAGTAAAAATAAACCGTCACACCGGCGCAGGCCGGTGTCCAGAGCATCTCTCTCTATCGTCAGATAACGCGCGCGGGCGTACCCGCCGCGGTCGCGCCGGCGGGGACGGATTTTACAACCACGCTGCCCGCGGCGATTTTGGCGCCCGCGCCAATCTCGATATTCCCCAAAATCGTTGCGCCCGCGCCGATTTGCGCGCCTTGGCGCACTTTGGGGTGGCGGTCTTCGGGGGCGAAGGCGCGGCCGCCCAGCGTCACGCCGTGCCAGAACAAAACATCGTCTTCGACAACGGCGGTTTCGCCAATCACAATGCCTGTTGCGTGGTCGAACATGATGCCGCAGCCGATGCGTGCGGCGGGGTGAATGTCCACGCCGAACAAATCCGACACGCGGTTTTGCACCAGCAGCGCCAGCGGCTGCCGCCCGTGATGCCACAGGTCATGCGCAAGGCGGTGGCATTGCAGCGCGTGAAATCCTTTGAAAAACAAAAACGGGCGCAGCGCATCATGCGCGGCGGGGTCGTTGGCCAAAACCGTTTGCATGTCGCGCACGATTTTACCACCAAGTGCATCTGCACCGCGCAGCCACAGCGCGGCATAGGCGTCGCGAAAAACAGGGGCGGGGAAATGCGGCGTTTGCAGTTTTTGCGAAAGCAGCCTGCCCATGGCATCGCCCAGATGCGCGGCGGACAGAATCGTATCCGTCAAAAACGGCGCGAAGACGGCATCTTCGCCGGCGAGTTTTTCTGCTGCACTGCGCAATGAAACCCAGAGCGTTTGCGGGGTCTGGCTTGAAAGGGGGGCTTGTTCCTGCTTCATGTTCAAGGTTTTAGCCAGTTATAAAGGCCAAGTCACGCGCAATCTTGCGCGCAGGTATTCGGGTAAAACATGCGCGGCGAAAAAGTTTTACTTTGCGCATAATGCTTTATAAAATCAGCAAAATTTCAACATAAGAGACCGTCATGACCAACCAGCCGCCCGCCATTTTGCAGCTCATCGGCAATACGCCGCTTGTCGAGATTACCCGCATCGATACGGGCCCTTGCCGCCTGTTCGCCAAGCTGGAATCGCAAAACCCCGGCGGCTCTATCAAAGACCGCATCGCCCGCCAGATGATTGACGCGGCAGAGAAAGAGGGCAAGCTGAAACCCGGCGGCACGATTATCGAAGCGACGGCGGGCAACACGGGGCTTGGCCTGACGCTTATCGGCGCGCTCAAAGGATACAAAGTCATTCTGGTCGTGCCCGATAAAATGTCGCGCGAGAAAATTTTCCATTGCAAAGCCATGGGCGCCGACGTGCGCGTGGCGCGCAGCGACGTCGTGCGCGGCCATCCGGAATATTATCAGGATGTCGCGGCGCGCATCGCCAAGGAAACCGGCGGTTTCTACGTCAACCAGTTCGCCAACCCCGCCAACGTCGCGGCGCATTTCGAATATACCGCGCCCGAGATTCTGACGCAGATGGAAGGCGATGTGGATGCCATCATCTGCGGCGTCGGCTCCGGCGGCACCTTGACGGGCATCGGCAATTTCATGAAAAAACACAGCCCCAAAACCGAAATGATTTTGGCCGACCCCGCGGGCTCCATCCTTGCCCCGCTGGTGAACGAGGGCAAGACGGTCGAGCCGGGCTCGTGGCTGGTCGAGGGTATCGGCGAAGATTTTATTCCCGATATTCTTGATATGTCGCTGACCCAAAAAGCCTATACGATTACGGACGAGGAAAGCCTCGCCACCGCGCGCGAACTGCTTTTGAAAGAAGGGATTCTGGCGGGCCCGTCGTCGGGCACGCTGGCCGCGGCCGCACTGAAATACTGCCGCGAACAGAAAGAGCCCAAGCGCGTCGTGACGCTGATTTGCGACCGCGGCGACAAGTATCTTTCGAAGACCTTCAGCGATTTTTGGCTGTCTGAACAGGGCTTCACCCCGCGCAAGCCCACGGGCGCCATCGAAGACCTCGTCATGCGCCGTCACGATGCGGGGGATACGATTTTTGTGCGCGCCACCGACCCTTTGAAAACGGCTTATAAACGCATGCGTTTTGCCGACGTGTCGCAGCTGCCGGTGCTCGACGAAGCCGCAAAGCGTCTGGTCGGCGTGGTCGATGAAAAAACGCTGCTGAACCGCATGACCATGGGCGATAAAAATTCGTCCATGTCCGGCACGGTTGCCGATGTGATGCGCGAAGCCGCGCCCGTGCTGCCCAAAGATACGCCGATTGAAACCGCCGCGCCGCTTTTGCAGCAGGGCGGCGCCATCATGGTGGTGGACGATGATAAATTCCTCGGCGTTGTCACGCGCGTCGATATGCTTAACCATCTTTATCTGAAAGGTCAGGTTGCCTGATGTCTTCCGCTTCTTCTTCCCGCAAAAACCGCTCTTTCTCCACGCGCTGCATCCACGGCGGGCAGATGCACGACCCGACAACAGGCGCGGTGAACGTGCCGATTTACGCGACATCCACTTATGCGCAATCGGCGCCGGGCGAACATAAAGGCTTCGTCTATGCCCGCGGCCACAACCCGACGCGCCACGCGTTTGAACGCGCTATGGCGGATTTGGAAGACGGCAGCGCGGCTTTCGCCTTTGGCTCCGGCCTTGCCGCGATGTGCGCGGTTCTGGACGTGCTGCCGGCGGGCGCGCACATGATTGCGTCGGATGATTTGTACGGCGGCAGCTTCCGCCTGTTCGAGCGCGTGCGCAAGCAAACGACAGGGCTCGAGGTTTCCTACATCGACATGACAGATGCTGAGGCCGTGCGCGCCGCCATCCGTCCGAATACGAGAATGGTCTGGATTGAAACGCCGACCAACCCGATGCTGAAGCTGACCGACATTGCCGCTGTCGCCAAAATCGCCCGCGAGAAAAATCTTATCAGCGTGGTCGATAACACTTTTGCGACGCCGTGGAACCAGCGCCCCATCGCTATGGGCGTCGATATCGTGGTGCATAGCGCGACGAAATATATCGGCGGACATTCCGACATCATCGGCGGCGTTGCCATCGTCGGCGACAATGCGGATTTGGCCGAGCGCATGAAATTCATCCAGAACGCGACGGGCGGTATTCTGGGCCCGTTTGACAGTTTCCTTGCGCTGCGCGGCGTCAAAACGCTGGATGTGCGCATGGAGCGTCACAGCAATTCCGCCATGAAAATCGCCGAATGGCTGAGCCACCACCCGAAGGTGGAAAAAGTCTGGTATCCGGGCCTGCAAAGCCACCCGCAGCACGCACTGGCCAAACGCCAGATGCGCGGTTTTGGCGGCATGGTGACGGCGGTTTTGAAGGGCGACCTTGATGCGTCGCGCCGCATGCTGTCCGCATGCAAAATTTTCACGCTGGCCGAAAGCCTTGGCGGTGTCGAAAGCCTTATCGAGCATCCGGCCATCATGACGCATGCGTCAGTGCCCAAAGAGCAGCGCGAGGCGCTGGGCATTTCCGACGGGCTTATCCGCCTGTCGGTCGGCATCGAAAGCGTCGAAGACCTGATTGCGGACCTCGACGAAGCTTTGGCGAAAATCTGATAACGGAGAGAAAAGGGTGCGGCACATGTCACGGCTGATTGCGGATATCGGGGCGACCAACGCGCGTTTTGCGATTGCGAATGATGCGGGCATCGAGCATATCGACGTTCTGCCCTGCGATGATTTTCCGACGCTGGCCGATGCGGCGCAGGCGTATTTGTCGCGCGTGGGCGGGGTAAAGCCGCAAACGGGCGCTTTTGCCGTCGCCATTCCGCTCAGCGGTGCGGACGAAGTGTCGATGACCAACCACGGCTGGAGCTTTTCCATCTCCGGCACGCGCAAGGCGCTGGGGTTTGACAAGCTGGATGTCATCAACGATTTTACGGCGCTCGCGCTTGGCATTACACATTTGACGGAGGCCGATTATTACAAGGTCGGCGGCGGTGAAAGCGTCCAAGGCGCGCCCATCGGCATCATCGGCCCCGGCACGGGGCTGGGTGTCGGCGCGGTTGTATTCGGCCGCGACGGTGCGCCTGTGCCCGTGACGACCGAGGGCGGCCATGTCACCATGCCCGCATCGAACGAGCGTGAATTCCGCCTGTTCGAATGGCTGAAACAAACCAAATACCATCATATATCGGCGGAGCGGGTGATTTCCGGCAAAGGCCTTGTGAATATCTATCACGGTCTTTGCGGTCTTGACGGCCTGAACCTGCCTGAAAAAACACCGGCGGAAATTACCGAAGCGGCGCTGGCGCGCAGCTGCCCGGTTTGCGTCGAAACGCTGGATTTGTTCTGCCATTTCCTTGGCGTTGCCGCGGGCAACGTGGCGCTGACCTATGGCGCGTTCGGCGGCATTTATATTGCAGGCGGCATCGTGCCGCGCCTCGGCAGCTATTTCGCGGCCTCGCGCTTCATGCAAAGCTTCCTTGAAAAAGGCCGCTTCAAAGACTACCTCGCCCCCATTCCCGTGCGCGTGATTACGCACCCGTATCCGGGGCTGGAGGGGCTGAAGTATCTGGATTGAAAAACACTGCAACAACAAAAAACACCGCCGGTAACAGATAGGCAGAGCACACAC
>DQGU01000130.1 GCA_003524565.1 Rhodospirillaceae bacterium | reverse complement strand
CGCCGAATTCGCGCAGCAAAGCCCCGAGCCGGACCCGTCCGAGCTTTGGACCGACATTCTGGTGGAGGGTTAATCCATGTCCATTCAAATTCTGATGCCCGCACTGTCGCCGACCATGACCGAAGGCAAACTTGCCAAATGGGTCAAGAAAGAGGGCGACAAAATCAAAGCCGGCGACGTGATTGCCGAAATTGAAACCGACAAGGCGACGATGGAAGTCGAAGCCGTTGACGAAGGCGTGATTGGCAAAATCCTCGTGGCCGAAGGCACCGATGGCGTTGCTGTGAATACGCCGATTGCCGTGCTGCTCGAAGACGGCGAAAGCGCCGCGGATATTTCCGCCGCCGCATCGGCTGCGCCGGCGCCGAAGGCCGCGCACGAAGATGCGCCTTTCGTCAATCCGTCCTGCCTGCCCACGCAAACGCCCGCGCAGCCTGCTGCCGCCGCGCCCGCTGCGGAAAAGGAATGGACGGGGCCGACCGTCAGCGTCACCGTGCGCGAAGCACTGCGCGACGCCATGGCCGAAGAAATGCGCCGCGATGGCGAAGTTTTCGTCATGGGCGAAGAAGTCGCCGAATATCAGGGCGCGTATAAAGTCACCCAGGGTCTTTTGCAGGAATTCGGCGACAAGCGCGTGATTGATACGCCGATTACCGAATACGGCTTTGCCGGTATTGCGGTGGGCGCGGCCTTTGCCGGTTTGAAGCCGGTCACGGAATTCATGACGTGGAACTTCGCCATGCAGGCGATTGACCACATCATCAACTCCGCCGGTAAAACGCTTTACATGGCGGGCGGGCAGCTGGGTTGCCCCATCGTGTTCCGCGGGCCGAACGGCGCGGCGTCACGCGTGGGCGCGCAGCACTCCCAGTGCTTCGCATCGTGGTACGCGCATTGCCCGGGTTTGAAAGTCATTGCGCCTTGGTCTTCGGCGGATGCGAAAGGGCTTCTCAAGGCCGCAATCCGCGACCCGAACCCCGTTGTGTTCCTTGAAAACGAAATCATGTACGGCCAGTCTTTCGATGTTCCGGCCGACCCCGATTTCATCCTGCCCATCGGCAAGGCGAAAATCGAACGCGCGGGCACCGATGTCACCATCACGGCCTTCAGCCGCATGGTCGGCGTCGCGCTGCAAGCGGCGGAAAAACTGGCAGCGCAAGGCATCAGCGCGGAGGTTATCAACCTGCGCACGCTGCGCCCGCTGGATACGGCAACCATTGTGGAATCCGTCAAGAAAACCAACCGCCTGATTTCGGTCGAAGAAGGCTGGCCGTACGCGGGTATGGGCTCCGAAATGGCGGCGCTGATGATGGAACAATGCTTCGATTATCTCGACGCCCCCGTCGTGCGCGTGCATGGTGCGGATGTGCCGATGCCCTATGCCGCGAACCTTGAAAAGCTCGCGCTGCCGCAGGAAGAACATATCATCGACGCCGCGAAGAAGGTGACCTATGCCGCATAATGTCCTGATGCCCGCCCTGTCGCCGACCATGACCGAAGGCAAGCTTGCCAAGTGGGTCAAAAAAGAAGGCGATAAAGTCAAAGCTGGCGATGTGATTGCCGAGATTGAAACCGACAAGGCGACGATGGAAGTCGAAGCCGTGGACGAAGGCGTTCTTGCCAAAATCGTTGTGCCCGCGGGCACGGACGGTGTGAAGGTCAATAGCCTCATCGCCATGCTTCTGGAAGAAGGCGAAGACGCATCCGCGCTGTCCAATGCACCCGCTGCACCTGCGCCCAAAACGGTAACGCCCGCCAACCAGCCCGCGGCGGAGGCTGCAAAACCCGCCCCTGCGATGGCCGTTGCAACGCCCGCGCAAGCCAAATCTTCCGGTCGCGTTTTTGCAAGCCCGCTTGCCAAACGTATCGCCAAGGAAAAAGGCATCGACCTGTCGGCCATCAAAGGCTCCGGCCCGCATGGCCGTATCGTCAAGTCCGACCTTGATAAAGCGCCTGCAGGCGCGGCGGCGTCCAAAGCGGCAGCCGCTGGCGGCAGCTTTACGCCCGCTGCATCGTCTGTTAACGCGCAGGCGCTCGCGGATGCTTACGGTATTCCCTATACGCTCACGCCCAATTCGGGTGTGCGCAAGGTGATTGCCCGCCGTTTGTCTGAATCCAAGCAGACCGTGCCGCATTTCTACCTGACGGTGGATTGTGAACTGGACGCGTTGCTGGCGCTGCGCAAACAGTTGAACGACAGCATGGACGGCCTCAAAATCTCGGTGAATGATTTCATCATCAAGGCAACGGCCGCCGCGCTGCAAAAATTCCCCGCGGCCAACGTGTCGTGGACGGATGATAATATCGTGCAGTACACGCGCGCGGATGTTTCCGTCGCCGTGGCAACGCCGAACGGTTTGATTACGCCGATTATCGTCGATGCCGCGAACAAGAGCCTCAAGGTCATTTCGTCTGAAATGAAAGACCTCGGCGCGCGCGCGAAGGAAGGCAAGCTGAAGCCGCAGGAATTCCAGGGCGGGACGATTTCCGTGTCCAACCTCGGCATGTTCGGCATCAGCCAGTTCTCCGCCATCATCAACCCGCCGCAGGCCGCCATTCTGGCCGTTGGTGCGGGGCAGGAACGCGTGGTCGTGAAAAACGGCCAGATGGCGGTTGCGAACGTCATGACCGTCACGGCATCTTTCGACCACCGTGCGATTGACGGCGCCGTCGGCGCTGAATACCTGCAGGTATTCAAAAAACTCATCGAAAACCCGATGGGTCTGCTGCTGTAATTTGAAAACCCGGTGCAGAATTGCCGGTATCGAGAAGGTGTGAACATGTCCGATCAAAATTTCGACGTTGTCGTTGTCGGCGGCGGGCCCGGCGGTTATGTGGCGGCCATTCGCGCGGCGCAGCTGGGCTTCAGCACGGCGATTGTGGAGCGCGAGCATCTGGGCGGTATCTGCCTCAACTGGGGCTGCATCCCGACCAAGGCGCTGCTGCGCTCGGCCGAAATCAACAGCCTGATTAAGCATGCCGACCAGTATGGTTTTAAAATCGACAGCTACAGCTTTGATTTCAAAAAAATTATCGAACGTTCGCGCAAGGTTGCCGCGCAGCTGTCGGGCGGCATCAAACACCTGATGAAAAAAAATAAGGTCACGGTTTTTGACGGCCACGGCAAATTGCTGGGCAAAGGCCGCCTTGACGTATCCAAAGACGGCAAAAATGTCGCGACGATTGTGGCCAAACATATCGTGCTGGCCACGGGCGCGCGTGCGCGTGTGCTGCCGGGGCTGGAGCCGGATGGCAAGCTGGTTTGGACGTATAAAGAAGCCATGAACCCCGAAGCCATGCCGAAATCTGTTCTGGTCGTCGGCTCCGGCGCTATCGGTATCGAATTTGCAAGTTTCTACCGCCAGCTGGGCGCGGACGTGACGGTGGTCGAGGTGATGGACCGCGTGATGCCGGTCGAAGACGCCGAAATTTCCGCGATTGCCCGCAAGCAGTTTGAAAAGCAGGGCATGAAAATCATGACGGGCGCGAAGGTCGTTAAACTCGACCGCGGCGCGAATGATGTGACCGTGCATGTCGAAGCGGGCGGCAAGACGGAGCAGATTAAAGTCGAACGCGTCATTTCCGCCGTCGGCATCGTCGCCAATACAGAAAACATCGGCGTTGAGAATACCAAGGTTAAACTTGACCGCGGGCACATCGTGGTCAACGAATGGCTGCAAACGGACGAGCCGGGCGTTTACGCCATCGGCGATTGCGTGCCCGGCCCGTGGTTGGCGCACAAGGCAAGCCATGAAGGCGTTATTTGCATCGAGAAAATCAAAGGACTGCCCGATGTGCATCCGATGAAGCGCGAGAACATTCCGGGCTGCACCTATTGCACGCCGCAGGTGGCTTCCGTCGGCCTGACCGAGGCGAAAGCGAAAGAAAAAGGCTATGACGTCAAAGTCGGACGCTTCCCTTTCATTGGCAACGGCAAGGCCGTGGCACTGGGCGAGACGGACGGCATGATTAAAACCGTTTTCGATGCGAAAACGGGCGAGCTTCTGGGCGCACACATGGTCGGCCCCGAAGTGACCGAAATGATTCAGGGATATGTTGTCGGTAAAACGATGGAAACCACCGAACTTGACCTGATGCACACGATTTTCCCGCACCCCACAATCAGCGAAGCGATGCACGAATCCGTGCTCGACGCGTATGGAAAGGCTTTGCACATATAATGACAAACGAAACCGAAAAATCCTGCTGCGGCGGCAAGCCGTCTTGCGACACCAAAGTGGCCGAAGTCAAAAACGCGGGCGGCTGCTGCGATACGAAAGGTGATTGCGGCACCAAGGGCGGCTGTGGCTGCGGTACAAAAAAATGCCTTTGCGGCAAAACATCGTGCTGCTGCCGCGCGCTGTGCCGCGTTCTGGCTATCGCGTTGATTGCCGGTCTGGCTTGGTTCAGCTGGCAGGCGCATACGAAAACGACGGCGGTATGTCTGGCGCTGGCTGCCAGCGACAAAGTGCCGGCTATCGCGGCGCCCGATGCGTCGATGCAAGGCGAGGTTGACGAGCTGCAAGACAAAGTCGTCGAAAACGCACAAGAACAAAAAAGTATTGAAGGCCAGTACATCATTCATCTTCAGGCAACGCTGGCCGTTGTCAAAAATGCTGCGGGGTGTCCTTAAGGCATCATGAACGGCTTTTCCGCGATTATCTGGGACTGTGACGGCGTACTGATTGACAGCGAAGTGATTGCCTGCGGCGTGATGCTCGACCATTTCGCCGCGCTTGGCTATAACATGACGCTGGAAAATTTTATTATCCGCTTCATGGGTAAAAATTTCCGCCGCATCTGCGCCGAAATCGCCGAGGAAAGCGGTATCGATATCCGTGCCGGTTTCGACGAAGCCGCATACAAGGCAGAACAATACGAAGCGTTCGAAAAACGTTTGCAGGCAACGCCCGGCGTGCATGAATTTTTGCAAGGCTGCAAAGTGCCTGTCGCCGTCGCATCGGGCAGCGAGCTTGCACGGTTGCATCTGACGCTGGACGTGACGGCGCTGCGCGGCTTTTTCGGCTCCCACATCTACAGCGCCGATATGGTGCGGAATGGAAAGCCCGCGCCGGATATTTTCCTGCATGCGGTGAAGCATCTGCGCTGCGCGCCAGAAACCTGCCTTGTTATCGAAGATGGCATTCACGGCATCCATGGCGCGAAGGCGGCGGGGATGGAGGTTTGGGCCTATCTGGGCGGCAGCCACATGACGCCAAAGGCGCGCGAAGCCGTGCTGGCCGCGAAACCGAACCGCAGTTTCAGCACCATGCGCGAACTGGCCGCCGCTTTTCACGCACGGCAGGAACAGGGATTGACCGCAAAAGCGGTATGATTATGTGAATAATAATAGGCTTGGGCAAAATAATGTTTGCCCTTTTTACAGATAGTCCTAGATTAACCGCGTAAAAAGGACAGATTGAGCGTCATGGAACAAGATACGCCGCAGGGCGAAAACGCCCCCGAAAAGAAAAAATCCGAACACCGGCACCCTGAAAAACGCAACCGGCCGGATACGCCCGTGCTGCGCAAGCCGGAATGGATACGCGTGAAGGCGCCGACGTCGCCCGAATATCACGAGACGACCAAGTTGATGCGCAATCTGAAACTCGCGACGGTCTGCGAAGAAGCGGCCTGCCCGAACATCGGGGAGTGCTGGAAACAGAAACATGCGACGTTCATGATTTTGGGAGCAACCTGCACGCGTGCTTGCTCTTTCTGCAACGTCGCCACAGGCATCCCCGACAAGCTCGACCCGTTCGAAGCGGCGCGCGTTGCCATTGGTGTGCAGAAACTCGGCCTCAAGCACGTTGTCGTCACATCCGTTGACCGTGATGACCTCGAAGACGGCGGGGCGCAGCAATTTGTCAAGACCATCAACGAAATCCATCGCCTGTCGCCCGGCACCACGGTTGAAATTCTGACGCCGGATTTCAAGGATAAAGAGGGAGCTATCGAGGCGATTGTCGCCGCGCGCCCTGACGTGTTCAACCACAACCTTGAAACCGTGCCGCGTTTGTATCCGACCATCCGTCCGGGCTCGCGCTATTTCACGTCGCTGGAGCTTTTGAACCGCGTCAAGAAAATCGACCCGACGATTTTCACCAAATCCGGCATCATGGTCGGCCTTGGCGAGACGAAAACCGAAATCATGCAGGTCATGGACGACCTGCGCGCGGCTGACGTCGATTTCCTGACCATTGGCCAGTATTTGCAGCCGACGACCAAACACGCCGCCGTCGAAAAATTCGTGACGCCGGAAGAATTCAAGTCGCTCGAAACCATCGCCCGCGCCAAAGGGTTCTTGATGGTGTCGGCATCGCCGTTGACGCGCTCGTCGTATCACGCCGATGCGGATTTTGAAAAGCTGAAGGCCGCGCGCGAAGCGAAGCTGGCGCAGGGGAAATAACCGCGCCGTCATGCCGTCGCATCAGGAAAAACGCATTTTACCTTATTCGGCCGAACAACTGTTCGACCTTGTAATGGATATTGAAAAATATCCGCAGTTTTTGCCATGGTGCATCGGCGCACGCATCAACAGCCGCAGCAAAAACGAAAACACCGCAGATGTCATCATCGGCTATAAAATGTTCCGCGAGAAATTTACATCGCGCGTGCATTACATCCGCCCGCACGCTATCGAAGTCGAATACCTCAAAGGCCCCATGCGTCATTTGCAAAACAAATGGGTTTTTACGCCCATGCGCGCAGGGCAATGCGAGGTAGATTTTTATGTCGATTTTTCGCTGGAATCGAAACTGTTCGAAAAACTGGTGGACCAGTTTTTCCACAAGGCGTTGGTGAAAATGATAAACGCCTTTGAAAGCCGCGCCGTGCAGCTGTACGGCGGCAACCTGCAGTAAAAATCAGATATTGGCGATTTCCTGCTTCAGCAAGTGAAGCGCTTTTTCAACCGTTGCCATGCGCACGGCGCTGCGGTCGCCGCTGAACTGGTTTTTGACGGATTCGCTGTGCGCATTCACACGGTTGCCGATGCCGATATATACAAGGCCGACGGGTTTGTCGGGCGTTGCGCCGCCCGGGCCCGCGATACCGGTTGCGGAAACGGCGATTTCGGCGGCAGAGCCTGCCAGTGCACCGCGCACCATTTGCAGGGCGATGTCGCCGCTGACGGCGCCCGATTTTTGCAGTGTCGCGCGGTCAATGCCCAGCTGCGCCACTTTTGCGTCGTAGGAATAGCTGGTAAACCCGCAATCGACCACATCGGACGAGCCTGCAATTTCAGTCAGTGCCGCACCAATCAATCCGCCCGTGCAAGATTCCGCCGTAACGATGCGCAGTTTCTTTGCACGCGCGGCGGCAAGAACTTCGCTGGCAAGCTCGGTAATGTTTTGCGGAAAAAAGGACATGGGGGCGGCTTTCTGCGCTTGTGGCATTTATCGTTATTTCGGCTCGGTGCGCGGTTAGAACATGTTCATGTTAATGGCGCATGCCGCAACGCCGATGGCGGCGTAAATGCCCGCCACAACATCGTCCATCATGACGTCAAAACCATTGCCTGCGCGTTTGTCAAAAAACGACGCCGGCCACGGTTTGTAAATGTCAAACAGGCGGAACAGCAAAAAGGCGACAACCCACAAATCGAAATGCAGCGCGGCGGGGATAGCGGCAATCCACATG
>DQGU01000031.1:4316-5231 GCA_003524565.1 Rhodospirillaceae bacterium | reverse complement strand
ACGCCCCGGCATGTATATCGGCGGGACGGATGAACGCGCCATGCACCATCTGGTGAGCGAGATTCTGGATAACGCGATGGACGAAGCCGTCGCCGGCTATGCCAGCCGCATCGAAATCCTGCTGGAGGCGGGCAACAAAGTCACCATCAGCGACAACGGTCGCGGCATTCCCGTGGACAACCACCCCAAATATCCGGGCAAGTCGGCGCTGGAGGTCATTTTTACGACCCTCCATTCCGGCGGCAAGTTCAGCGGCAAGGTTTATAATACGTCGGGCGGTTTGCACGGCGTGGGCTCCTCGGTCGTGAACGCGCTTTCAAGCGCGATGTCGGTCGAGGTCGCGCGCGACAAAGAGCTTTTCCGTCAGGAATACAGCCGCGGCCATGCGCAGGGGAAACTCAAAAAGCTCGGCGCGACCAAAGAACGCGGCACCACCGTTACCTTTGTGCCGGATACCGAAATTTTTGGCACGGACGCCGTTTTCAGCCCGAATACGATTTACCGCCTCGCGCGCTCCAAAGCATATCTGTACCGCGGCGTTGAAATCCACTGGCGCTGCACGCCCGAGCTTATCAAGGATGCGGCCAAAACACCGAATGAGGAAATTATCAAGTTTCCCAACGGTATCCTTGATTATCTGTATTCGCTGACTGAAGGGCAAACGCCCGTATCGCCGCGCCCGTTTTACTGCGCGGTTGATTTTCCGGAGGGGGAGGGCCGCTGCGAAGTTGCCATCCACTGGACGGAAGAAGAAGAGAACGGCTTTCTGAGTTCTTACTGCAATACCATCCCGACGCCCGAAGGCGGTTCGCACGTCCAAGGTCTGCGCTCCGCGCTGTCCAAGGGGCTGCGCAGCTATGCCGATATGATTAACAACAAAAAGGCGGGTGTTCTGACGCCGGACGATATTTTCGG
>DQGU01000031.1:556-4018 GCA_003524565.1 Rhodospirillaceae bacterium | reverse complement strand
GACAAGCTGACGTCTGTTCATGCAACACGTTTGATTGAAACGGCGGTCAAAGACCATTTCGAACATTGGCTGACGGGTGATAACGCGGGCTCCAAAGTGCTTTTGGAATACCTGATTGAAATCGCCGAAGAGCGCCGCCGCGCCAAAGACGTGCAGGAAATGAACCGCAAATCCGCCACGCGCAAATTGCGCCTGCCGGGCAAGCTTGCGGATTGCTCCAAAAAATCATCCGAAGGTACTGAAATATTTATCGTAGAAGGGGATTCCGCCGGCGGTTCAGCCAAACAGGCGCGTAGCCGCGAAACGCAGGCGATTTTGCCCCTGCGCGGTAAAGTTCTCAACGTCGCCAGCGCAACCTCTGACAAAATCCGCCAGAACCAGGAAATTTCCGACCTTATCCAGGCGCTCGGCTGCGGTACGGGCAAGGATTTCAGCATCGACAAGCTGCGTTATGAACGTGTCATCATCATGACGGACGCCGACGTGGATGGTGCGCATATCGCTTCGCTGCTCATTACCCTGTTCTATCAGGAAATGCGCGGGCTTATCGAACACGGCGCGCTCTATCTGGCGCTGCCACCGCTTTACCGTCTGACGGCGGGCGGGGAGAGTGTTTATGCGCGCGATGATGCCCATAAAGAAGAACTCATGAAAACCGTTTTCAAGAGCAAAAAGAAAATCGAAATCAGCCGCTTTAAAGGTTTGGGTGAAATGCCGGCCGCGCAGCTGAAAGAAACCACCATGGACATGAAAAAGCGCAACCTGCTGCGCGTCGTGCTGCCGGATGCCGAATTGGGGCAGGCCTTCAGCAAAAAGCCCGAAGGGCCGACGGCGCAGATGATTGACCGTTTGATGGGTAAAAACCCCGAAGCGCGCTTCGAGTTCATTCAGGAAAATGCGCAATTCGTGCAGGATATCGATATTTAATCCGTGCCAAGGGGTAGAAGGGCGCGCAAAACGCCCCATGTTCTATCCGGCACGGAGAAAATTGCGATGAAAAAGCCCCTGTTTTTTATGGTCATTCTTTGGGCGCTGGTTTGCGCCTGCATGACTTTGTGGTCGGTTGCGCCCGCGCATAGCCATACGCCCCAGCGCGGGGATGCCTATGTCACGGATACGGCCTATGCCCTGCCGCGCAATTCCCATGAAAACCGCGGGTACAGTGCGCCGCAACCCCAGCATTACCGTGATTATTCTGCAAACCCCAAACGCCTTTGGGAAAACGACCAGTCTTACCAGCGCGATTTGAACATGCTTGTCCGCGAAAGCGCTATTCGCCAGCGCCAGTACCGCGAAAAGGCGCAGGCGGACATCAGCCGCCTCGAGGCGCAGCGCATCGAGAATACCAACCGACATCTATCGTCGCTGGAGCGTCTCGGCGATAGCCGCAATACCCGCTACACGGATTATTCGACACTGGCCAGCCGCCAGAATGCGCGGGAGGCCGATTACCGCGCCCGTCTGTCGCAAATCAAATCCGCGCTGGAGCTGCAACAGCTGCGCGAACAGAACGACCTGCAAAAACGCATCATCGCGCTGGATGACGCCTATGCCCGCAAGGAGCCGTACCGCAGCTGGCTGGCAGGGCGTAATCCGTCAAGATAGAAGCGGCGGGCGCGGCGTAAAAAGATTTTCCATCCGAAATTTCTGTTGTTAATCAAATATTAAGGATTACGGAGTGGGTTATTTTTTCCGTAAAAAATATTGACAGCGGGGGGCATTCCCCGTATCCTGTTCGTAAGATCGTCTATCAGGTTTTATACCGGAAACCGCGATGTGTCAGGCACCGTGAAAGGTGTCACATACGAAACAGTTTTTAGACAGCTTTAGGGTGGGTGCCACAATGGAAATGAACAAACCGGAAAAAGATGAAAAGGGCTACCTTTCTTCTGCTTTCAGCGCAGCGTCTATCCGCAAGGCTGTATTGTCGGTTGTCGCCGGTGTGACCCTCGCCGTCGGTGCCGCAGGCTTCGCAAACGAAGCACAGGCGCAAACCACCGTTCCCTATGGCCAGCAGGGCGTTACCGCAACGGTCACGCATCAGCAACAAAAACCCTGGGCGCATGAAGCTGCGTATCAGGACCGCATCCGCCAGCTGGCGGAACAGCAAGATATTAAAATGCGCCAAGCGGAAGCGCGCGCGCGCGCAGACTTGGCACGCATCGACCAGACGCGTACTTCACAGCTGGCGAGCTATACCAAGCGCGTCAAGAGCCTGCGCGATGGTAAGCTGGGCGGTGCAGAGAAAGTCTTGCGTATCGCCGAAGCCACACAGAACTGGCAAGCACAGCAGGAAGCATTGCGTACGCGCGCCCTGAGCATCCAGACGCGTCTTGAAACGCAGCAAAACAGCAATGAAAAAGCGATGACCACCCTTGTCAATTCGCTTGACCGCCAATATTCCAACCAGGAACCTTACAAATCGATGCTGCGCCAGCAGCAGTCCGGCAGCTACACGCCGGCCGCAACGCAGGCCACCACGCGCCCCGCGGCGGCAGACCCGGATGAAAAAATGCAAGACAGCATGGAAAAAGCGCGCCGCGACGCCATGCAGAAGCTTTACAAACAATATCTGGACGCCGAGGTGAAGGCAGGCCGCATTCCCGACAGCCCGGATGATTTCTTCAAAAAGCGCGAAGCGGAGCAGCAGCGCCAGCAACAGCAAGCCCAGCCGCAAACGCCGCGCAAATAACACGTTTACTTCGTAGCCAGAAAAGCCTCCCCTCAGACACGGGGGAGGCTTTTTCGCTATACGCTCGGTAAATCGCCGCTACGCAGGGGGGCGGATTTAAATTTAAAAATATGGAAATTATACTTGACCCGCAGGGACGTATGGGGTTATGGTGCTTTATTCAATTCATCGAAAAACAAGAAAACGAATGGGAAAAGCAATGGAACCCAAGAAAACATCCCGCATTGAAGCTTTTGCGAAAGCGGCCAAAAAAGTCGTCCTGATTTCCGCACTCGCGCTCGGCACCACGGGCTGCGTGACCACCGGTATTTATTCCGGCGGCGGCCAATATGGCAGCCCGACCTATGGCCAGAGCAGCTATAACACCGCGCCCCGCGGCTATCAAATCACCTATAGCGTGCCGCGCGCACCCTGGGCGAACGACCCGTCTTTCAACCGCGAAGTCAGCATGTATCACTCGCAGGCCAGCAGCAACGTCCGCCTGCAATATTCGCGTTATCAGTCGCGTCTTGCTACATGCAACGCCAGCTTTACCCGCGGCATCTCCAACAACCAGCGCCAGATTCAGCGTGACCGCCGTGACGGCACCTCATGGATTGAAGCCATGGGCACGGGCGCACGCATCAACCAGACCAACGCAACCTATGACCAGTGCCGCATCAGTGCGCAAGCGACGTTCGAGCGCAGCTATATGTCCCAGCAGCAGACGTTCGACCGTCAGGTTGAAACCCTGAACAAAAAATACGCCCGCCAATACGGCGTCAGCTGGC
>DQGU01000031.1:0-318 GCA_003524565.1 Rhodospirillaceae bacterium | reverse complement strand
CCCGCCAATACGGCGTCAGCTGGCGCTAAGCCGGTTCGGCTCAGAACTAAAGGAAAAGGGGGCTTCGGCCCCTTTTTTCATGGCCGTATGCGGGGGTAGACAGCACGGGCAGGGGGTAAAACCGGAGTTTTTCCTTAAAAAGCCCCTGCGGCGCCCCTTGGGGGCTATTTAACCCTTGCGCCAAAGCGCCGTTTTTCTTATGTATGTCGGGCTATTCGCAAGGCAGGGGCGCCATAGGTGCACCTGCCGGAAGGCGCCTTGCGGGCGTGGCGGAATTGGCAGACGCGCCGGATTTAGGTTCCGGTGTCTATATAAAAA
>DQGU01000182.1 GCA_003524565.1 Rhodospirillaceae bacterium | reverse complement strand
GGCACTATTGGCACAAAGGGTTTCGGCCGAAACGATTACCGAGATCACGTCTTCCCCGGGGTTTGTCCCGCCGGGCAAGCTGCCGACCCCGCCTTCGCGCGAAGAGCTGATTGAACAAATCCGCCAGTCCATTGAAAACCGCATCGACAAGTTTACCCGTCTTCTTTCCGGCCCTCTCAGCGAAGAAGACCAGCGCCGCGCCACGGAATCGCTGGAGCGCGCAAAAACCCACAAACAGCAATTCGCCCAAACCATCGGTGAAATCCCCGAAGGCTTCAAACTTGTCCCCGTTCTCTACAGCAAAATCACGCAAGACCAGAACGCGGCGGTACACGAAGAATACCTGAGCAATGTCCGCAGCCGTTTTTTGAAATTCATCGGCGAAAACCATGCCGATGCCGCGCGCGCGCTGGGCATTTGCGAACATGGCATCGCGCGCATGCAGCAGGGGCTTGACCCCTCCGACAAAGACGGCCGCCCTTATGATATGAACATCGACCATATTGTCGAGCGTGCGGGCAGCGGGCTCTGGGCGGACAGCAAGGAAAAAGACCCCGACCAGAAAACAGAGGTCGAAGACAAATTCCGCCAGAACCATTTCGGCAACCTTATTCTTATTCCCACGAAAATCCATGATTTCAAAAACACGCTGAACGGCCTTCAGCGTATCGGCGATTTGCAGCCGGGCGAAAGCAAATGGATTTTGATGCTGACGCCGGAGCGCAGCGACAGCAACCCCAATTTCATCTGCCCGCCGCAAACGCCGGGCAGCCGCTGGGACGTTCTGGCCGTCAGGCCGAAAGACCCCTTCAGCGATATCCATCATGCCGATTTCGTGGTCAAACAAGCGCTGGACCGTCTGCGCGAATTCCGCGCCAATCCGGTCGCAGACAAGGGTCTGACAGCGGTTGAGGAAATCGCGCGCCGCTATAAACGCGACGTCGTCGATATGGCCGATGACAACATCAAAGGCCGCCGCACGCTGGCGAAAATTTTCAACGATGTTATTGAACATGACGAAGCCGCGCGCGAGCTGGAAAAACTGCTGCGTCCGGTTTTGAAAGAAACGGCGGAAAACCTGACGGGTGCTTTCGACCAGGTCGCCGAAAACCTCGGCGGACCCAAGGGCGGCAAGCTGCTGCACAACTTCAACGGATTTTACCGCAGCAATGCATTGCGTACCTTGCGCGAACATGTGGCGAAGCTGCCGATGGCAGAGGCCAAGCAGGTCGCCGACATCTGCAAGGTTATCGATGTCGATATGAACGTGCTGATGCCGCCCCGCCCGCGCGAAACATCGTCGTCGGCAAACCCGCATCAACGCTCCCCCGCGCGCCCCGAAAGCGGCCGCAACAAGTTCAACGGCAAAAGCAAACGCCGCGGCCGCAACGACAACAGCCAGTCCGCACCCGGCGAAGGCTGGCAAAAGAACAAGGGCGGCAAAGGCAAAAAGCGCAACGGTTCGCGCCACCGCGACTGGTAATCTCCGCCCCTCTGTCTGAAAAACACAGAATCTCAATATGATGGCCGCCTGCTCCCTTGCGGGGCGCAGGGTTTTGGCGCGGGCGCACGCCCCCAAAGGCTTTGCAATTCTCCGGCGGTATGCTAAAAATCCTGCAAAATGAATATTTTGCGGCGCTTTGCCGCAGCGGAGGCCTTTGCCATGTCCACTCCCTCGCCCAGTTTGAAACCCGCTCCCGCCGCCGCGCCGGATGTGGAGGCGCTTTGCGGGCGCTTTCTCAACCGCGAAGCGGTCATCGGCGTTATCGGCCTTGGCTATGTCGGCTTGCCGCTGGTCTGCGCGATTTGCGCGCAGGGCTTCAAATCCGTCGGCTTCGATATCGACGCCGATAAAATCGACCGTCTGAACAAAGGCCAGTCCTATATCGGCAACATCCATAACGACAAAATGGCGGAGCTGGTCACGGGCGGCCATTTCCTGCCAACGGGCGATTTCAGCAAGCTCGCGGGCGTGGATGCGGTTTTGATGTGCGTGCCGACGCCGCTGAATAAAAACCGCGAACCGGATATGACCTATGTCGAGGAAACGGCGAAAACAATCGCCAAATACCTGCGCCGCGGGCAGTTGGTCGTTCTTGAATCCACCACATGGCCCGGCACAACGCGGGAGCTTTTGAAACCTATTCTTGAATCCGGCAGCGGGCTCAAGGCCGGCGAAGATTTTTTCCTCGCCTTCTCCCCCGAACGCGAAGACCCGGGTAATGCGCAGTTTCATACCGCGATTATTCCGAAGGTCGTCGGCGGCGACGGCGCGGATGCGCTGCGCCTTGCCAAAACCATGTATGACCAGTTCCTGACCAAAACGGTTGCGGTATCGACGGCGGATACGGCGGAGGCTGTGAAGCTGACCGAAAATATTTTCCGCGCCGTCAATATCGCCCTCGTGAACGAGCTCAAGGTGATTTACGATTCCATGGGCATCGACGTGTGGGAAGTGATTGAAGCCGCCAAAACCAAACCTTTCGGCTATATGCCGTTTTATCCAGGTCCGGGTCTTGGCGGGCATTGCATCCCTATCGACCCGTTTTACCTGACGTGGAAAGCGCGTGAACACGGCATTTCCACCAAGTTTATCGAACTGGCGGGCGAGATTAACGTGCTGATGCCGCGTTTTGTGGTGAACCGCCTTGCCGAAACGCTGGATTTGCGTTTTTCCAAATCGCTCAAGGGGGCGAAGATTTTGCTGCTCGGCATGGCGTACAAGAAAAACGTGGCCGATATCCGCGAAAGCCCCGCCTTCGGCATCATGGAGCTTTTGCAAAAACGCCAGTCCGACATTTCCTATCACGACCCCTTCGTCGATACCGTGCCGCCGACGCGCGAACATGCAGCCTTTACCGGTATGGTATCCGCGCCCCTGACGCCCGATGTCGTGGCGGCGGCCGATGCCGTGGTGATTGTGACAGACCATACCAATGTGGATTATGACATGGTCGCGCAGCACGCCCGTTTGATTGTCGATACGCGCAACGTTTACGGCGCGCGCGGCGAGCGTCATAACATCGTCAAAGCCTGAGTTTGACCGAAAGCGCCTTGCTTACTCCGTTTGCCGTGGCCGTGCTTGATTAAATCCGGCTAAGCCCCTAAACTTGATGAAAATTCAAACGAGGGATTTCTGCCATGTTCGGTTTCGGTAAAAAAGAAGAGGTCAAGCTCGTCGGCGCCAAGCGCAAACTGGAACACGCCAAAAAATTCAACGCCGGTTATCAGGTCAAATCCAAACGCGAAGGCAAAGAGCCGAACCCGCGTCTTGCCGCCGCCATTGTCTGGGCGATGGCTGTTGCTGCTGCCGTTCTTTTGGGCGAAGCCATCAAAAAAGGCGAAACCTACAGCACCGGCAATCAGGGTTTCGACAAGCTGATGTTCGGCGCGACGGGGCCGTCTTTTGCGGGTTCGCCCGAAATCGACTATCTGCTGCTGCTGGTTATCCGCGGCACGATTATTTTCATGATTGCCGGCATCATCCCGGGGCTGACGCTTCTGTGGCAGCGCATTTTCGACAAGGCGCACATGAACGTCTATATCGGCTTTTGGGGTGTGACGGTCGGCCTTGGCGTTGTCTATCTTTTGTCCAAGGGTTTCTTCGCGGACGTTACCAAACAGTTTTCGCAAGCCTTCATGTAAGACCTGCGTGCGCTTCATCACGCGCCGCGTTATAAACCCAATACACGGGAAAAAATAAATGGATAAACCACTTTGGATGTGGGCGGTCTTTTTCGGGGTCGTTCTGTTCCTGCTGTTCCTCGACCTCGGCGTTTTTCAAAAGAAAAGCCACGAAATCGGCATGCGCGAAAGCCTGAAGATGAGCGCCTTTTACATCAGCGTCGGGCTTTTGTATGGCGCCTGGCTGTGGTTTGAACTGGGCGCAGCGCAGGGCAGTTTGTATCTGACGGGCTTTCTGGTCGAAAAATCCCTGTCGCTCGATAATATCTTCGTCATATCGCTGGTCTTCGCCTATTTCAAAATTCCGCGCATGTACCAGCACCGCGTGCTGTTCTGGGGTATTCTTGGCGTGATTGTGCTGCGCGGCTCGACTATTTTGATGGGCGCGACCATCATTCATAAATTCGAATGGGTGCTTTACCTGTTTGCGGCCTTCCTGGTTTTCAGCGGCATCAAGATGCTGTTCATGAAACATGACGACGAAGACGAAGACATTGGCAAAAACCCCGTGCTGAAATTTTTCAAAAAACACATGCGCGTTACGAACGAGTTGCACGGCGATAAATTCTGGGTGCGTCAGGCGGATGAAAGAACCGGCAAGCTGGCCGTTTTCGCAACGCCGCTTTTTCTTGCGCTGCTGGTTATTGAATTTGTGGATTTGATTTTCGCGGTCGATAGCATCCCCGCGATTTTTGCGCTGACGACCGACCCCTATATTGTTTTCACCAGCAACGTTTTTGCCATTCTTGGCCTGCGTGCGCTTTATTTCGCGCTCGCGGTTATTCTGGTGCGTTTCAAATATTTGAAATACGCGCTCGCGCTGGTGCTGGTCTTTATCGGCTCCAAGGTTTTTGTGGCCGACCTTCTCGACCTCGACAAAATTCCGGCGGTGGTTTCGCTTGGCGTGACGCTTTCGCTGCTGGCGGGCGGGATGCTCTATTCGCTTTACAAAACAAAGCAGGAAGAGCGCGCGGGCGCGGCCTAGGGCGCTCTCCATAAACCATGAAACTTCAAAACAATTCTATGGCAAATTAAATCGATATGCCATTGATACGCCTTGCGTTTACGGCGGCAAGATTTTTCATTTTCCGGCTTTACCTGCTGCAGGGCATGCTTCATACTCCTTTGAAATAAAACAGCGCGCAACTTGCATAAGAACGCGACTCGCCGTTTTGCAGAAAACGGCAAAACAGGTAATTTTAAGGTGTGGCCGATATCAACGTTATTCCAAACGAGAGGCCCATTATGTCCGAACCCAAAAAAGTCGTCATCGCCGGCTATGTCCGCTCCCCCTTTACCCCCGCGGGTAAGGGTGATTTGAAAGATATGCGCGCCGACGACATCACCGCGCAGACCGTTCAGGGCCTTATCAAAAAAACGGGTGTTGACCCGAAGCTTATCGAAGACCTCAAACTCGGCTGCGCGATGCCCGAAGGCGAACAGGGGCTGAACCTCGGCCGTCTCGTCGCGCTGCGTGCTGGCCTTCCCGAAGAAGTTGCGGGCGTGACCATCAACCGTTTCTGCGGCTCTTCCATGCAGGCCATTCATGACGCCGCGGGCGCTATCACCATGGGCATGATGGATGCCGTGATTTGCGCAGGCGTCGAAAGCATGACGCGCGTGCCGATGGGCGGCTTTAACGTCTCGCCCAACCCCGCGCTTTACGAACAAAGCCCGGGTGCCTACATGAGCATGGGCGAAACGGCGGAGAACGTGGCGAGCAGCAAAGGCATCAGCCGTGCGGAGCAGGAAGAATTCTCCCTCAAATCCCAATTCAAAACCGCCGCGGCGAAAAAAGCCGGCAAATACGATGCGGAAATCGTGCCCATCGTGAAGCCGGACGGCAGCGTGGTCAAAGACGACGGCTGCCCGCGTCCTGATTCGACGCCCGAAGGCCTTGCCAAGCTGAAGCCTGCCTTCAAAGCAGATGGTACGGTCACGGCCGCAACTTCTTCGCCCGTCACGGACGGTGCGGCGGCGGTGCTGGTCTGCTCCGAAGAATTCGCGCTCAAGCACGGGCTTGAAATTCTGGCCGAAGTGAAATCTTTTGCCGTTATGGGCGTTGACCCGACTGTGATGGGCATGGGCCCCGTTCCGGCAACGGAAAAGGCCATGGCCAAGGCCGGCATCACCATGGACAACGTGAAATTCGTTGAAATGAACGAAGCCTTCGCGTCGCAAGCGGCGGCATGCCAGAAAGACCTCAAAATCGCGGATGAAAAGCTGAACGTGCATGGCGGCGCCATCGCGCTTGGCCACCCGATGGGCGCCACCGGCGCGCGCATCACCGGCAAAGCCGCGCAGCTGCTGCACGATGAGGGCAAGGATGGCGATTACGCCGTATCCACCCAGTGCATCGGCGCGGGTCAGGGCATCACCACAGTTCTTAAAAAATACTCCCCCAAGCCGTAATCGCGGCGCCGTGCATGCGGCGGGCATAGACAGACGTTTAAGGAGACTTGAAACATGGCCATCAAAAAAGCGGCAGTCATCGGCGCGGGCGTGATGGGGGCGGGCATCGCCGCACATCTCGCCAACGCGGGTATCGAGGTAGAGCTTCTCGACATCGTGCCTAAATCGGCGCAGGAACCGGGCGCGGACCGCGATGTCATCGCCAAGGGCGCGATTGAAAAAATGCTCAAAACAAACCCTGCGCCGCTGATGCACAAGCGTAACGCGAAGAAGATTCGGGCGGGCAATACCGAAGACAACATGGACCGCCTGAAAGATTGTGACCTGATTATCGAGGCCGTGCTCGAAGACCCCGTTATCAAAGCAAACCTGTTCAAAAAAATCGACGCCAACCGCAAAGAAGGCTCGACAGTTGCGTCCAACACTTCGACGATTCCGCTTGCGACGCTGATTGACGGTCAGTCCGAACAGTTCAAAAAAGATTTCGTCATCACCCACTTCTTCAACCCGCCGCGCTATATGCCGCTTTTGGAGCTAGTGACGTCGCAACATAACGCCCCCGAAAAAGTCGCCGAAGTCACGCGCTTCATGGACGAAAAAATGGGCAAGGGCGTTGTGGTTTGCAAAGACACCCCGGGTTTCATCGCGAACCGCATCGGCACCTTCTGGATACAATGCGCGATTAACGAAGCGATGGACCGCAAATTGAAAGTTGAAGAAGCCGACGCCATCGTCGGCCGCCCGATGGGTATTCCGAAGACCGGCATTTTCGGTCTGGTTGACCTTGTCGGCCTCGACCTCATGCCGCATATCAGCAAAAGCCTGACGGAAAAACTGCCCGCGGATGACGGCTACGTCAAAATCGCGCGCACGTCCGATGTCATCGATAACATGATTAAGACGGGCTATACGGGGCGCAAAGGCAAGGGCGGTTTCTACCGCCTGAACGACAAGCGCGAGAAAATGGCCGTTGACCTTGATACGGGCGCAGAACGTCCTGCTGAAAAAGTCAAAATGAAGGCGGCCGACAACGCACGCAAAGGCGGGCTCAAAGGCCTCGTCGAAACCAAAGACAAGGGCGGCGATTACGCCTGGGCCGTTTTGAAACAAACGCTCTGCTACGCGGCGGAGCATGTGCATGACATCTCCGGTAACATCACCGACGTCGATCAGGCGATGAAACTGGGCTATAACTGGAAACAGGGCCCGTTTGAAATGCTCGACAAGCTGGGTGTTGACTACTTCATCAACCGCCTGAAGGCCGAAGGCGAAAAAGTCCCCGCCTTCATCGAACAGGCCGCTGGCAAGACGTTCTATAAAACCGAAAACGGCAAACTGCATTTCATGCAAAAAGACGGCAGCTATGCCGAAGTGGCGCGTCCCGAAGGCGTGCTTTTGCTCTCCGATATCAAGCGCGCATCCAAGCCTGTGCTCGACAATACCAAAAACATTCCGGGCATCGGCAAAATGGGCGCAGCGCTGTGGGATGCGGGCGACGGCGTCCTGTGCCTCGAATTCACGTCTAAAATGAATGCGCTGGATTTCTTCAGCCTCAAGACCATCAACGATGCCATAGACATCATTGAAAAAGGCAGCAAGAAAGACAAGAACGGCCAGCCGTTCAAGGCGCTGGTCATTCACAACGAAGGCGAAGACTTCTCCGTCGGCGCCAACATCGGCGTGGCGCTTTATGCCGCCAAGGCCAAGCAATACTGGATCGTCGATAAGATGGTCAAAATGGGGCAAGACACGCTGAAGCGTATGAAATACGCGTCCTTCCCCATCGTCTCCGCCCCTGCGGGCAAGGCGCTCGGCGGCGGCTGCGAAGTTCTGCTGCACAGCCATCATGTGCAGGCGCATGCCGAAACCTATCCGGGTCTTGTCGAAGTCGGCGTGGGGCTTTTGCCTGCATGGGGCGGCTCGACCGAGCTGATGACCCGCGCGCAGAAAAACAAAAAACTGCCCAAGGGTCCGATGCCGCCGGTTGCGATGGTTTTCGAAACCATTTCGACGGCCAAAGTCGGCCTTTCTGCCTTTGAAGCCAAAGACCTGATGTATCTGCGCGATACTGACGGTGTGACGATGAACAAATCGCGCCTGCTGGCCGATGCGAAGAAAAAGGCGCTGGAAATGGTGCCCGACTTCAAACCCGAATTGCCGCAGGACTTGAAACTGCCGGGCAAATCGGGCGCGACTGCGCTCAACATGGCCGTGGATGGTTTCTATCTGAAAGGTCAGGCGACGCCTTACGACGTCGTTGTATCGTCCAAAGTCGGCGACGTGCTGACGGGCGGCGACAAGGCGGGCCCCGGCGTGAATGTGTCGCAGGATTACCTGCGCGAGCTGGAGCGCAAAAAATTCATGGAGCTTGTCCACGACCCGCGCACGATTGCGCGTATCGAAAGCATCCTGAAAACCGGCAAGCCGCTGCGTGAAAAGCCCATCGCGGGCAAGCGTGCCAACGACCTGCGCAAGGAAGCCGATGCGAAAGCGCCCGGCTTTTTCGCCCGCGTGGTCAAAAACCCGCTGCGCAAAATTTTCGGCAAGGCGGCGGGCAAACCCCCCGCCAACGATAACCAAGGCCTGACGCCCGATAAAAAGGCACAGGTCAACTGGCCGAATATCCGCAAGCCGAAATAAGGCCGAGAATCTATTTCTTTACACACAGTGAAAACGCCCGCTTGCCCCTCCGGCAGGCGGGCGTTTCTCTTATACTACTGAAAATAAAGGTTTTTATGG
>DQGU01000196.1 GCA_003524565.1 Rhodospirillaceae bacterium | reverse complement strand
AACAGCAGGCGTTCGAAATTGCTGGAAATCTGGATATCCATGCTCGGGCTTATCGTCGGCACCACGCCGCGGCGTTCCATCCGCCCCGTGGTATAAAAACGGTGCAAAATGTCATTGGCATTGGTGGCGACAATCAGTTTTTCGACAGGCAAGCCCATCGATTTCGCCACATAGCCCGCATAGACGTTGCCGAAATTGCCGGTGGGCACGCAGAACGTCGGCGCCTTGCCCGTTTCGGCACGCACGCGCACACCCGTATAGACGTAATAAACCACCTGCGCCAAAATACGCGCCCAGTTGATGGAGTTAATAGCGGACAATTGCATGGAATCGCGGAAGGCCAAGTCGCCGAACATCGCCTTCACCAAATCCTGACAGTCGTCGAAACTGCCTTCGATAGCGATATTGCGCACGTTGGGGGCATCGACCGTGCTCATCTGCCGCCGCTGCACGTCGGATACGCGCCCCTTGGGATGCAGGATAACGATATTGGCATAAGGGCTGTTTTTAAACGCTTCGATAGCGGCGGAGCCCGTATCGCCGGACGTCGCGCCGACGATGGTGACTTTCTGCCCGCGCGCTTTCAAAATAAAATCGAATACCTGACCGAGGAATTGCAGCGCCACATCCTTGAAGGCCAGCGTCGGGCCGTGGAAAAGCTCCTGCACATAAAAACCGTCATCGAGTTTACGCAGCGGTGTTTTTTCCGGATGCGCGAAGTTTTTGTAGGATTTTTGCAAAAGCAGTATCAAATCCTGCGCCGAAATATCTTCGCCGACGAAGGGGGAAATGACGCGCCATGCAATCTCCAGATAATTCTGGCCTGCCATGTTGCGCAGCTCTTCATCCGATATTTGCGGGCAGACGTCCGGCACATAAAGCCCGCCGTCGCGCGCAAGCCCCGTCAGCGCGGCATCGGCGAAATTCAGGCGCGGCGCGGCGCCGCGTGTGCTGATGTAGCCGGGCATGGTTCACTCCCCTCGTAAGTCTTGCCGAGGTAGCGCTCGGTCACATGTTTTTTGAAGTAATAGGTCGAAAACGGCTTGCCCGTCGCATCGCGCACCAAATCGGGCGGCGTCATCAGGCAGGCCTTGGCCTGTACGTTGTCTTTCAGCCAGCCGGTGAAGACGCCCACATTGCCCTGCGCCACCTGCGCGAACACATCCGGAATATCTTTTTTCATTTTGTCGGCCAGCTGCGCAGCGATGAAAGCGCCCAGCGCATAGGCGGGGAAATACCCAAACGCGCCGAAATACCAGTGAATATCCTGCAAACAGCCAAGGCGGTTGCTGGGCGGCGTCGTGCCGATAAGGCCGCGGAAGCTTTCCATCCACGCGTCCGGCAGGTCTTTCACGTCCAGCTTGCCCTCCACCATCGCCTTTTCAAGGCGGTAGCGCAGGATGACATGGGCGGGGTATGTCACTTCGTCCGCCTCGACGCGGATGAAGCTGCGCGATACGCGCGTCACATGGCGGTGCAGGTTTTCCGGCGACAGCGCGGCGTCATTGCGGCCGAAAGCTTTTTGCACATGCGGCGCCATGAATTGCCAGTATTCAAGACTGCGCCCCAGCTGCATATCGATGCTGAGCGATTGCGATTCATGAATGGCCATGCCCATATTCTGGCTGGCGCCCACGGGCTGATGCTGCCATTCGGCGGGGGTGAAGCGGTCGTAAAAACCATGCCCCGCTTCGTGCGCCACGCCCTGCATGGCATCGGTGAAGTCTTCTTCTTTATAACGCGTGGTGATGCGCACATCGTTGCCGATACCGCTGCTGAACGGGTGCAGCGACACATCCAGCCGCCCCCAATCGGGCGTGAAGCCGATGAGATTGCAAACCTGCTGGCAAAGTTTTTGCTGCGTATTCACATCGAAAGGCGCGCCAAGGGGCAGCGGTTCCTGCTGCGTCGCCAGCACTTCGTCGATAAAGGACGGCAAAAAAGCGGCCACGTCGTCAAAGGCGGCATCGACGTCGGCAACGCTCATACCCGGCGCATAGCTGTCCATCAGCGCGCCATATTTACAGGTGCCCAGCTTTTCCGCCTTCGCCGCCGCATGTTCGCGCACGATGGAAAGCAAGCTCGCCAGTTCTTTTTCGACAATCGAAAAGTCGTCTTCGGCGCGCGCCTTGCGCCAGATAACTTCGGTGCGGGTTTCCTGGCTCATTTTACGCGCAACCAAATCGGCGGGCACTGCCGTTGCGTGCGTATAAAGCCATTCCATCACGCGCAGGTTCGCCGCCTGCCACGGGGAGAGGTTTTTGCCGTCCGTCGCCGCCAGCCATTCGCCGACTTCGGGGTCGGTTTGCATTTCGTGGATTTTGAGGTTCAAAACTTCCAGCTGGCGCGCGCGCTGCTCTACCCCCGCCTCCGGCATCAGCACGGATTTGTCCCAATCCAGCAAAGAGTCGATTTGCTTGAGCGCCATAATCTGGCCGAAACGCTCTTCGAGTTTTTGATAGGGCTGCATGCGGCTTACTCCGTTTTTGCGGGGTTTGCGGGGTTTGCGGGGTTTGCGGGTTTTTCGCGCTGGCTGAGCGCGAAGACAAGCATCAGAATACCCGCCATGCCGAACCAGAACAACGCATATTGCAGATGGTTATTGCGTATTTGCGCGGCGGCGGCAAAGCCCGCGGGATAGCCCCCGTCATGCGGCGGCAGGGTGACGATAACAGGCAGCGCCATCTGGTATCCGACGGCACGCGCCATCGCCTGAACGTCCGGCCAGTACCAGTCGTTTTTGGCGGGGTTGTTGTCGGGCGTGAAGGTCGATTTATGGGGAATCTGGACAATCCCCTCCAGCGTTTGCGGAGCTGTGGGCACGGCGACTTTTTCACGCGCGTCATCCGGCACAAAACCGCGGTTGATGAAAACCGGCAGCTTTCCATCCCCGCGCCGCAGCAGCACCAGCATGTGCGCGCCGACCTTGCCGTTATCGGTGCGCGGTTTCAGCCAAAAAACATGCGCGGCGTCGAATGTACCCGCGGCGCGGGCGCGGCGATATTCCCAATCCTCAGGCGCTTTGATGGCGGCAGGCAGCAAAACGGCATCGGCCGCCTTGCGCGCCTCGATACGCGCGAGCAAATCCTCTTTCCACGCCAGACGCTGCACCTGCCAGATACCCAGCGACAGCAATATCGCCTGCATCAGGATAAAGCTTATAAAGATTTTTGTTTTTTTATGGAATTTCATCGCCCGTTTCCGCCGTATGGACAGCTTAGTCAAAAGGGGGTAGCTTTTCAATCACCCCCTTTTTACGAAACGCATGCGGAGGCGCCTTTGGCACCGAAACCGAACAAACCCATGGCGCACCCGCGCCGCCCGCTGAGTGCTGGTGAAACGTCGCTCGCCCGCCGAGTCTTTGGCGATGCCATCGACTACGCCCGCGTCACGGTGACGGAGGGGAAATTCACCAGCTTCCAGCCCTACGGCACCGCCATGGCGCCCGACGGGCATTTGTACATGCACGGCTGTTACAAAGACGACTACAGCTGCGAGGCCGACCACTGGCAAGGCCACTTCATCCACGAAATGACGCATGTCTGGCAACAACAAAACGGCGTTTTGAATCCGGTGGCGGAGGCCATGCGGCTCAGCGTCAAATTCGGCTTCAACTACAACGCTGCCTATGACTACAAACTGGAGCATGGCAAGGACCTGCTGGATTACAACATGGAACAGCAGGCCAGCATCGTGCAGGATTATTTCATGCTGAAAATTTGCGGCACGCAAGGCCACCGCGGCCACTGCCAGAACATTTGCAGCGACAGGGCAAAAATCACACTGCTTGAAAAGACGCTGGAAAAGTTTTTGCAAAACCCGTCTTACGCCGCAAACAGCACAAAGAAAAACGGCGGGAAGCCGAAGCCCCCCGCCGCTTAAAAGTTCCGGCAGTTTATATCAAAGCTCGTCGAGCTTGCGGTCCTTGGTTTCCGGCAGGAACAGACAGCCGATAACAAACGTCATCAGCGCGACCGCAATCGGGTACCAAAGCCCGTGATAGATATTGCCCTGCGCGGCCACCATGGCAAAAGCGACCGTCGGCAAAAATCCGCCGAACCAGCCGTTACCGATATGATACGGCAGCGACATGGACGAATAGCGGATACGCGTCGGGAACAGCTCCACCAGCATCGCTGCAATCGGGCCATAAACCATCGTCACATAGATGACGAGAATGGTCAGCAGCAGCGTCACCATCGGATAGTTGATGGCATCCGTATCCGCCTTGGCGGGGTAGCCTGCTTCGGTTATCGCCTCTTTCAGCTTGGCGTTGAAGGCATCGGTCTTCGCGGTCAGTTCTTCCTTGGAAAGGCCGCGCCCTTCGAAGCTTTCTATGACCTTGCTGCCGATTTTGACATGCGCAACCGTGCCCGCCGCCGCGGCTTCGTTGTTGTAGTTCACGGCGTTTTTGGCAAGGAAGCCTTTGGCGATGTCGCAAGAGCGCAAGAACTGCGACGTGCCCACAGGGTTGAACTGGAAGGTACAGGCCGAAGCGTCCGCCACCACCGTCACCGGCGCCGACATCTGCGCTTTTTCAAGCGCGGGGTTGGCGTAGTGCGTAATCCCCTTGAAGATGGGGAAATACGTCAGCGCGGCAATCAGGCAGCCCGCCATGATAATTTTCTTGCGGCCGATTTTATCGCTCAGCCAGCCGAAAATCACAAAAAACGGGGTGGCAATCGCCAGCGATACCGCAATCAGGATATTCGCCGTTGCGCCGTCAACCTTCAGCGTTTGCGTCAGGAAGAACAGGGCATAGAACTGCCCCGTGTACCAGACAACCGCCTGCCCCGCCGTCAGGCCGAACAGGGCAAGCAAAACGATTTTCAGGTTCGCCCACTGGCCGAAAGATTCTTTCAGCGGCGCTTTGGAGCCTTTACCCTCTTCCTTCATTTTTTTGAAGGTCGGGCTCTCGTTCAGCTTCAGGCGGATGTAAACCGAAATCGCCAGCAGCAGGATGGACAGCAGGAACGGCACGCGCCACGCCCATTCGTTGAAAGCGTCTTCACCGAAATAGGTACGCACGCCCAGAATAACCAGCAGCGACATGAAAAGCCCCAGCGTCGCCGTGGTTTGAATCCAGCTGGTCAGATAACCGCGGTTGCCCTTGTGCGCGTGTTCCGCCACATAGGTCGCGGCACCGCCGTATTCACCGCCAAGCGCAAGGCCTTGCAGCAGGCGCAGCGCGACCAGAATAATCGGCGCCGCGATGCCGATGGTGGCATAGCTGGGCAAAAGGCCGACGACAAATGTCGAAAGACCCATCAGCAAAATCGTGACCATAAAGGTGTATTTGCGGCCCACAAGGTCGCCGAGGCGGCCAAAGACCAGCGCGCCGAACGGGCGCACGGCAAAGCCCGCCGCAAAAGCCATCAGCGCGAAAATGAACGCCGCGGTTTCATTGACGCCGGAGAAAAACTGCTTGCTGATAATCGCCGCCAGCGAGCCATAGAGATAAAAGTCATACCATTCGAAAACAGTGCCGAGCGAGGCCGCAAAAACCGTTTTACGGATTTTGCCGGGCGAAAGCTCTTCTTGCCCTTGTGCTGCATGTGCCGTCATGTGCGTTTCCCTTTTTGGTTAAGTCTCTTTGCGAAAAGGGCGGCATAATGCCGCCCCGTTCTACGTTTTTTTAGAAAGTATATTTTGCCGCTGCCTGCACGCGCGTGGCATCGCCGTCATCACCGTCCACGTCTTCGCGCTGGCCATACAGGAATTCAAGCCCGAGGTCGAGTTTCGGTATCGGCGACCAGATGATGTTGTAGGCGATATAGGTCGTGCTTTCCATCGACGAGCCGGGCTGGAAGTCCGGCTGGTCCACATAAACATATCCCCCCGTCAGGTTGCTGCGCCATTTCGGGCTGAACACCGCCTGATAGCTGACATAACCGCTATAGGCCTTCAGCGTTTCGAGGTCGTTACCGTTGAGCACCGCATCGAAGCTTTCGTTGCGCGTCACCTGCAGGTCATTGATATAACGGCCGATGCCGTCGCCGTAGTTGACCTGGAACTTCAGACTGTCCTTGTCGCTGAACACATCGGTTTTGATTTTACCGCTGAGGTTGACGCCATAGCCGCTGGTGGCGGTATCGACAGCGCCGTTATCAATAGCCAAGCGGCGGTAGAGCGCACCGGTTTGCAGATGCCCCCAATCCTGTTCCCATTTCAGCGCGGCAATCATATCCGGAATGCCGTCAGACTGCGCGACCGCCGCGGGCACGGTATCGGAAAGGTCGCCTTCGGGGTTTTCCGCCGCAACAGCCAGCGACCAGCCGTCGTCAAATTTGTTCGTCCAGCGGATTTGCGGCTGGCGGATAAAAGATTCACCGTTCACCTGTGCGAAGTCCAGCGTTTCGGCAAAGGCCGCGACGTCGTTGAAGGTGGACCAGTTCTGCCCTGCCATCAGCCCGCCGACCTGCACCCAGGCGTGGCGCAGGCGCACGTCATAGCCGTTCACCTGACTTTGCGGCTTGCTGACCGCCTGGCCGAACAAATCGAATTCGGCAAAGGCGCGCAAATCGCCGTATTCCGTCGGGCTGCGCACATCGACGTTCAGGCGCGTTTCGCGCGCATGGATGCGGCTGCGGCCGCTTTCGTTGGTATTGCCCGTGGTGATGGTGCGGGTCTGGAACAAATCTTCGGATACGCCGGTGCTGCCGTTCGAATAAATCGCATCGACTTTAATCTGCCCGCCAACCTTGAACGACACATCGGTGCCCGGCACCTTGATAGCGCCGGGGAAATCGCCCTGCTCCACATATTTCTTGTCGCCTGCGGGCGCGGCGGATGCCGTTTGCGTGCCGCCGCTTGCCTTGGGTGCAGATTCCAGCGCTTTTTTCTGCGCGACCACAGCCGCTGCGGTTTCTTTTTGCTGGCCTTGCAGCGATTGCACCTGCGCACGCAGCGCCGACAGTTCGCGCGATTGCGCATCGAGCGCGGCTTGCTGTTTTTCAATCAGTTCGGTCAGTTTGTCGAGCGTGGCCTGATCTGCCGCTGCGGCGGGCGTGATGGCGATGGCAGCGCTCAGCGCCAAGGCGGAAACCATCACCGGAAAAAATTTTCTCATCGTCATATCCCCGTTTGTTTGTGGCTTTCCCGCGGGGAAGCCGTTGAGCCGTGGTTAAAGTACAAAAAGGCGGGGGGCGAGAAAAAAAAAAAAAAAAAAAAAAAAAAATTATAGAAAAAA